>DASQTR010000066.1:0-2816 GCA_035641795.1 Ilumatobacter sp. | reverse complement strand
CGACGTCGATGCCCGTCGAACGCCGACCACCGTGGGTGTATACCTCCCAGTGCCTGGACTCCCGGTTCATCCGCGCGTCGATGGCAACGACGATGCACTGCTGGCCGAAGATGCGGGCGCCCTCGGATATGAGTGTTGGTTCCGCGAGGGCCGCGGTGTTGATCGAGACTTTGTCGGCACCGGCTGAGAGCAGCGCTCGGATATCCTCGGTCGTTCGGACACCACCGCCGACGGTTAACGGGATGAACACCTGATCGGCCGTGCGCTGAACGACGTCGATCATGGTTGCGCGGCTGTCAGAACTGGCTGTGATGTCGAGAAAGACGAGTTCGTCGGCTCCTTCACGGTTGTACACCGCGGCCATCTCGACCGGGTCGCCCGCATCGCGAAGGTCGACGAACTCCACACCCTTCACGACGCGACCTGCCGTCACGTCGAGGCATGGGATCACCCGCACGCAGAGATCGCTGGCTTCGTCCGCGGGCCGGGCTGGCTCCGCGCTCGTCACCGTCGTCGCGTCAGTCATGCGGCATGCTCCTGGGTACGTGCGAGAGCGGTGCGCAAGTCGACCGCACCGTCATAGAGCGCTCGGCCAACAATCGCACCGGCCGCTCCCAAGGCCCGAATGGCATCGAGGTCGGCCATGGACGCGACGCCACCGGACGCGATGACGTCCGCGCGCACTGATTCAATGAGGGTGGAAAGGGCAACCAAGTTAGGTCCTTCGAGACGTCCATCTCGTCCGATGTCCGTGAATACGAACGTGCCGACGCCGGCCGTTTCGAACCGTTGCGCAACGTCGACGGCGTTGACGTTGGTCTGCTCGATCCAACCGTTCGCAGCCAGCTTGCCCTCACGTGCATCGAGTCCAACAGCGATGCGCAGCTCCCAACGCGCAACAGCGGCCACGACGAGCGACGGCGACGAGAGCGCAATCGATCCGAGCACCAGCCGGTCAAGCCCGTTATCAAATGCACGCGCCATGTGGTCGAGGGTGCGGATACCACCGCCCAGCTGGAGTTTGGTCCTGACCGAAGCGCGGATGCGTTGGATCGCTTCGGTGTTGACGGGACGGCCACCACGAGCGCCGTCGAGATCGACCAGGTGGATCCAGGTCGCCCCAGCCGCCTCCCATCGTAAGGCGGCTTCGACGGGGTCGGCATCGAACGGTGTTTCGCGCGCGAAGTCGCCTTCGACGAGACGGACCGCTTTGCCGCCGCGGATGTCGATCGCCGGGTAGAGGATCATGCGACAGTGACGGATTGGTGTGCGTCTGTAGCGAGCCAGGCGCGAACCAGGGCGAGCCCGGCTTCGCCACTCTTCTCCGGATGGAACTGAGTGCCCCAGATGTTGTCGCGAATGATGACGCTCGGGAACGTGCTGCCATAGTCGGTCGTCGCGGCAACGTCGCTGGTGCGCTCGGGCCGGACGATGAAGGAATGGACGAAATAGTAGTAGTCGCTTGGGCCAATCGGAACATCGGGTTTGGCATCAACTTTGTTCCAGCCCATGTGCGGCACTTTGCGGGTCGGCGGCAGCGCCGAGACCGCACCACCGAGGAGGTTGAGTCCGTGGGTGTCGCCCTCTTCCTGATAGTCGAAGAAGAGCTGCATGCCGAGGCAGATGCCAAGGAGCGGTTTGCGGGCGGCAGCAACGTCCCGAATGGCGATGTCCAGCCCTGCGGCGGTGAGACGCTCCATCGCGGCACCGGCATGGCCGACACCTGGGAGGACGACGCGACCGGCGGTGCGCACCCGTGCTGGGTCGGCCGTGATCTCCACCGATGCCTCACCCGCTTCAATGGCCCGCTGAATCGAGCGAAGGTTGCCCGCACCGTAGTCCACGATCGCGATCATGCCAATATGCCTTTCGTCGATGGAACTGCTTCGGTCAAATTCGATCTGGCGACTGCACCGCGGCGCGCAACCGCTGCCGCCTTGAAGATCGCCTCGGCGGCATGATGGGCATTTCGCGCCCGGATCAGATCGATGTGGACGGTTAGCGCCGCGTTGACGACCAGCCCACGCCAAAACTCTTCGACGAGGCTCGAGGCGAAGGCGGTACCGATCATCGGTTCGGGCATCTCCACCTGATACTGGAGAAACGGCCGGCCCGAGCAATCGACCACCACGCGTGCGAGTGCTTCATCGAGTGGAGCGTAGGCGTAGCCGAATCGCTCGATACCCGCACGATCGCCGAGCCCCTGCCGCAGCGCCTGTCCGAGCGCGATACCGACATCTTCGACCGTGTGGTGGGGATCCATGGCAACGTCTCCCGAACATCGCACGTGGAGGTCAAACCGGCCGTGTCGCCCGAGGGCATCGAGCATGTGATCCAGGAAGAGGACGCCCGTTCGAGCATCCACAGTACCGGTGCCATCCAGAACCAGCGAAAGCGAAATGTCGGTTTCGCCCGTAGCGCGCTGAATCTCTGCCGTGCGTTGAGACCGTGCTCCCACGTCCATCATCGCGCCTCCTCAGCGGTCACAATCCGCAACGCGTATCGCAGGCGGTCGAGGAACACTTCGTTCTCGGCAGGCGTACCGACGCTCACTCGCAAACAATCGCGCAAGCCGAGTGCCGGGTTCGCGAAGTGACGCACGAAGACATTCTCGGCTGCGAGCGCCTCCACGATTGGCGCGGCGTCTGCAACCGGCAGGCGAACGAGCAAGAAGTTGGTCGCACTGGGAAAGACAACTACGCCGTCGATGCTGGACAGGTCGCGGGCCAACTCCTCGCGCCCGCGCACGATAGCGGCGACGTTGTTCTCCAGCAGGGGCAAGTCCTGGAGCGACGCGAGCGCGACCGCAACGGCTA
>DASQTR010000065.1:0-3542 GCA_035641795.1 Ilumatobacter sp. | reverse complement strand
AACGCCATGCTCTTCGCCGAGACGATGCAGTTCCTGCTCAAGCCGCTCTTCGTCCTGCCGATGTTCATGCTCCTCTTCCTCACGATCTTCGAGGTGCTCGTCGGCTTCCTGCAGGCGTACATCTTCACGATCCTCACCGCCGTGTACATCGGTCTCGCCGCCAACCCCGAGCACTAACGCGCCACCACCGACAAACAACAGATCTCCAACCTCAACCATCACAGGAGCAAACCGAGAACCATGGAAGCACTCGCATTCCTCGCACAAGCGGAGGGCGGCTTGACCACGGAGGCGGCGGCCGCGATCGGCGCCGGCTTCGCCTACGGTCTCGCCGCCATCGGCCCTGGCATCGGCATCGGCTACGTCGTCGGTAAGGCGATCGAGGCGATGGCCCGCCAGCCCGAGGCCGCCGGCATGGTCCGCACGACGATGTTCCTGGGCATCGCCTTCACCGAGGCGCTCGCCCTGATCGGCTTCGTCGTCTTCATCCTGCTCGGTCTCTAAGGAGTCGCGTGATCACCGTTCACGTCACCCAATCGAGCGGGGGCGGCTTCCAGATCTCGTTCCCGCGGACGGCGGGCGACGAGGCGACCGAGGACGCCGAAGCCCACGAGGAAGAAGTCGACGAGGGCCCGAGCCCGATCGCGCCCGAAGTCAAGGAGCTCCTGTGGGGCTTCGGCGCCTTCTTCGTGTTCTTCATCCTCATGCGCGTCTGGCTGTTCCCGAAGGTGAGGAAGGGCATGGAGGCGCGCTACGGGCTGATCCGCGGCGAGCACGAGAACGCCGACTCGATCCGCTCCGCCGCCAACCGCGACGTCGCCGAGTACCAGGCCGCGCTCGCTGAAGTGCGAGCAGAGGCCACGGCGCGCATCGACGCCGCGCGAGCGCAACTCGAACAGGTTCGTGCCGAGCGCCTGGCCGATGTCAACGGCCACATCGCCGAACGCCGGGCTGCCGCCGTCGCCGAGGCCGAGGCCGCACACGCGGCGGCGCGCGGCCAGATCGAGGTCGCAGTCGCCGACGTTGCCACCCGCGCCGCCCACCTCACGGTGGGCCGCGAGCCCGACTCGAACACTGTCCGCCAGGCCGTCACCACCGTGATGGGAGGTGGAGAGTGAACCTTGCCGTGATGTTCGCCGCCGCCGCCGAAGAGCACGACTCGACGCAGACGCACCACTGGTTGCTGCCAGAGGACTACGAGATGTACTGGGGCATCCCGGCGTCGATCCTGATCTTCGCGCTGCTGATCTGGAAGGCCGGCCCGGTCATCAAGAAGGGCTTCAACGACCGCACGGCGCGTGTCCAGGCTCAGCTCGACGACGCCGCCAACGACCTCTCGGCGGCCGAGGCGGAGGCGGCCGAGATCCGCCGCGCGCTCGGCGATGTCGAGGCAGAACGGGCGCGCATGCTGACCGACGCCGACGCCCAGGCCGAGGCGTTGCTGCGCGACGGCCGCGCCAGGCTTGACACCGAGGTCGCCGACCTGGAAGCCAGGGCCACAGCCGACGTGGCCGCGCTCGCCAGCCGCAGCGTCGACGAACTGCGATCCGAGATCGCCCGCCTCTCGGCGGCCGCCGCCGAGCATGTGGTCAACGGGCAGCTGACCGAGGAAGTCCACCGAGACCTGATCGAGTCGTTCATCCAGAAGGTCGGTGCCGCGCATGAGTGACGGACGCATCGAGGGATACGCCCGCGGTCTGTTCGAGATCGCCCGCGCCGAGGGCAAGCTCGACGAGGTCGAGGACGAGCTGTTCCGCTTCGCACGCAGCCTGGAGAGCAACGAGCCGTTGCGGTCGACGCTGTCGAACGAGCTGCTTCCGGCGGCGCGCCGTCAGGCGATCGTCGAGGACCTCCTGGGCAGCCGCGCGACCCGCACGACCACGCAGCTGATGTCGTTCATCGTCGGGCTCGGCCACAGCAGCGATCTGCCGGCGATCATCGACTCGTTGATCCAGCGCGCGGCCGGCCTGCGCGACGAGGTCGTCGCCGAGGTCCGCACCGCGGTCGAGCTCACCCCCGATCAAGAAACCCGACTGGCCGCGGCGCTCGCCAACGCCACAGGCAAGAACGTCAGCCTCAGGCCGATCGTCGATCCCAGTGTGCTGGGCGGCGTGCTGGCCACCGTCGGCGACACCGTCATCGACGGCTCAGTCCGTACACGCCTCGAACAACTCAAGTCACGCCTGTAGGAGACACACCACATGGCAGAGCTCACGCTCTCCGCTGCGGACATCGCGGCGGCAATCAAGAAGAACCTCGACGCCGTCGACAACGACCTCGAGGCCCGCACCGTCGGCCGCGTCACGGAAGTCGGCGACGGCATCGCCCGTGTCAGTGGGCTGCCCGACGCCGCCGTGAACGAGCTGCTCGAGTTCGAGGACGGCTCGGTCGGCCTCGCGCTCAACCTCGACGAGGAGTCGATCGGCGCCGTCGTGCTCGGCGACTCGAGCGCGATCGAGGAAGGCGGCACCGTCAAGGCGACCGGCCGGATCCTGTCGGTGCCCGTGGGCGACGGCGTGCTCGGGCGCGTCGTCAACGCCCTCGGCGAGCCGGTCGACGGACGCGGCGAGCTGGTCGGCACGCACCTGCGCCGGATGGAGATCCAGGCGCCCGGCATCATGGGTCGCCAGCCCGTGCACCAGCCGCTGCAGACCGGCATCAAGGCGATCGACGCCATGACGCCGATCGGGCGTGGCCAGCGCGAGCTGATCATCGGCGACCGTAAGACCGGCAAGACGACGGTCGCCATCGACACCATCCTGAACCAGCGCGGCCAGGGCGTGAAGTGCATCTATGTCGCGGTGGGGCAGAAGGGGTCGACCGTCGCCCAGACCGTCCAGACGCTGCGCCAGAACGACGCCATGGACTACACCGTCGTCGTCGTGGCCCCGGCCGCCGACCCTGCGCCGTTCAAGTACCTCGCACCGTACGCAGGGTGTGCGATGGGCCAGCACTGGATGGAGAACGGCGAGCACGCGCTGGTCGTCTACGACGACCTGTCGAAGCAGGCCGAGGCCTACCGGCAGCTGTCGTTGCTGCTACGTCGCCCGCCGGGCCGCGAGGCCTATCCCGGCGACGTGTTCTATCTCCACAGCCGCCTGCTCGAGCGCGCCGCCAAGCTCTCCGAGGAGAACGGCGCCGGTTCACTTACGGCTCTGCCCGTGATCGAGACCAAGGCCGGCGACGTGTCGGCGTACATCCCCACCAACGTGATCTCGATCACGGACGGTCAGGTGTACCTCCAGGACAACCTGTTCAAGTCGGGCGTGCGACCGGCGGTCGACGTCGGCATCTCGGTGTCCCGGGTGGGCGGCGCGGCGCAGATCAAGTCGATGAAGTCGGTGGCGGGCACGCTCAAGCTCGACCTCGCCCAGTTCCGCGAGCTCGAGGCGTTCGCCACCTTCGGCTCCGAGCTCGACGCCGTGTCGAAGGCACAGCTCGAGCGCGGCTACCGGTTGGTCGAGCTGCTCAAGCAGCCGCTCAACAGTCCGATGCCGGTCGAGGAGCAGGTGGTGTCGATCTTCGCCGGCACCCGTGGCCAC
>DASQTR010000064.1:0-5608 GCA_035641795.1 Ilumatobacter sp. | reverse complement strand
GTGACGCGATGGTGGCGATCGCGATGAACGGCGAGCCGTTGCCGCCAGAGCACGGGTATCCGGTTCGGCTCGTGGTGCCGGGCTTGTACGGGTACGTGTCGGCGACGAAGTGGGTGACGGAGATCGAGCTCACGCGCTGGGAGGATTTCGACGCCTACTGGATTCCGCGTGGGTGGGCGAAGGAGGGGCCGGTGAAGACCATGGCGCGGATCGACCGTCCCCGCCGCAACAAGTCGTACAGCGCCAGCGCAGAGGGTGTGATCGACGTCGCCGGTGTGGCGTGGGCGGTGCACCGTGGCATCTCGAAGGTCGAGGTCTCGATCGATGAGGGGGAGTGGCGCGAGTGCGAGCTGGCGGGCGTGCCCAGCGACGACACGTGGCGCCAGTGGCGTTACCGCTGGAATGGGGCGCCGGCGGGCGATCACGACGTGCGCGCTCGCGCCTACGACGGGGCCGGCGAGCCACAGCCCGAAGAACCGAAAGCAGTCGCGCCTGACGGCGCGCAGGGTCATCACCGGGTGCCGTTCACGGTCGACTGACCCTGAACGTCAAGCTCGTAGTTCGTCGACCTTGGTCTGGAGGGCGTCGATCAGTTCGTCGAAGCTCTTGGTGAAGGCGTCGACGCCCTCCCGCTCGAGGCGGGCGCTGACATCGTCCAGGTCGACGCCGACCTCGGCCAGCTGGGCCCACACGCGTTCCGCCCCGTCGAGGTCTGTGTCGACGGTACGTCGCACCTGACCGTGGTCCTCGAACGCCTCGATCGTGGCTTCGGTGAGGGTGTTGACGGTGTCGGGACCGATCAGCTCGTCGACGTACAGCACGTCGGAGTAGGCCTTGTTCTTCGTGCCGGTGCTGGCCCACAGCGGGCGCTGGACGCGAGCGCCGCGGGCCGCCAGCTTGTCCCACCGGGGGCCCCGGAACGTCTCGCTGAACAGCTTGTAGGCGAGCTTCGCCTGAGCGACGGCGGCCTTGCCGCGCAGCGCCAGCGCCTCGTCGGTTCCGATCGCCTCCAGCAGGCGGTCGACATCGGTGTCCACACGCGACACGAAGAAGCTGCCGACGCTCGCCACACGCGACAGGTCGGCGCCGGGGTCGGCGGCGTATGCCTCGAGCCCGCTGATGTACGCCTCCATCACCTCGGCGTAGCGATCGAGTGAGAACACCAACGTGACGTTGATGTTGCGTCCCTGCGAGATCATCTGCCTGATCGCCCCAACTCCTGCGTCGGTGGCGGGGATCTTCACCATCAGATTGCGGCGGTCGAGCCGGCTGTGAAGCTCGCGCGCGGCCTCGACGGTGCCGGCTTCGTCGAGAGCGAGATTGGGCGCGACCTCGACCGAGGCGTAGCCGTCGAGCCCGTCGGACTCGGCGTACACGGGATCGAGCACGTCGCAGGCGCCGTGGATGTCGGCGAGAACCATCTCCCAGTAATCGTGCAGTACCGGGTGTACGTCGGCGGCGAGCTCGCTGAACTGCGCGTCGTAGTCACTGGAACCTTGGATTGCCTTCTGGAAGATCGTGGGATTCGAGGTCAGCCCGCGGATTCCGCGGTCACGCATCTCGGCCAGTTCGCCCGATGTCAGATAGCTGCGCTTCAAATTGTCGAGCCACGGGCTCTGACCGCACTCACGGAACAGCTGTTGTAGGCGGGTCATTGGAACAGACTCCGATTGATTGCTCATACGATTCATCCCTTCCGGCCGAGCAGCGCCAAGGCGCGCTCGACGACATGGTCGACATTGATGCCGAGCTTCTCCAGCGCCACGTTGCCCGGTGCGCTGGCGCCGAAGCGCTCGATGCTCACGCTGTCGTCGGCGTAGCGATCCCATCCGAAGCTGACCGCCGCCTCCACCGAGAGCACGGGTACGCCGCGCGGGAACACCGTCGCCCGTACGTCTCCGTCCTGCTGCTCGAAGCGGTCCCAGCTCGGCATGCTCACCACCCGCGCATGGACACCGCGTGCGGCGAGCGCCTCGGCGGCGTGCACGCACACCGCCACTTCGCTGCCCGTACCGGCGAGCACGAGATCTGCCGTGCCGCCGACGTCGCGCACGACACCAGCGCCTTTGGCGACGGCCGAGCCGTCGGTGACGACCTCGACGTTCTGGCGGCTGAGCACGAGCGCGGAAGGTCCGTCGTGCTCGACGACGTCGCGCCACGCCTGCGCTGTCTCATTGGCGTCAGCCGGGCGGATCACATGCATTCCGGGGATCGCCCGCAGCGTGGCGAGCTGCTCGATCGGCTGGTGCGTGGGGCCGTCCTCGCCGACGCCGACCGAGTCGTGGGTGTAGACGAAGCAGACCTTCATGCGCGACAGCGACGCCAGACGGACCGGCGGGCGCATGTAGTCGAGGAACACGAAGAAGGTGCCGCCGACCGGAAGGATGCCGCCGTGCGCGGCCATGCCGACCATCGACGCGCCCATCGCGTGCTCACGCACGCCGAAGTAGATCTGGCGCCCGCCGGGGTTGGTACGGGATTGCGCCGATTCGGTCTTGAGCTTCGTGCCGGTGTTGCCGGTGAGGTCGGCGGCGCCGGCGACGAGGCCCGGCAGGTACGGCAGGGTGGCGTTGATCGCCGACTCGATCGCCTTGCGCGTGGCAACCTTCTCACCCTGCGCTGTCGCCGGCAGGACGTCGGTCCAGCCCGCCATGCCGCTGCCGCTCCACGCGGCCTGCCATTCGTCGGAGGCGATCGTATCGGCGTTGTCGTGCGCCCAGGCCGAGTGCACGCCGGCACCTTTGGCAGCAGCCAACTTGCGGTACGCCTCGACCAGTTCCGCAGGCGCCCAGAACGGCTCGTCGGGAATGCCCATCACAGCCTTCGTGCGCGTCACGTCATCGGCGTCGAACGCCAGGCCGTGCGCTTCGTGGTCGTCGGTGTGGTCGGGCGACGGAAAGCCGATGTGACTGCGCAAGATGAGCAGCGACGGGCGATCGGTGACGTCCTTGGCGGTTCGCAGCGCCTGCTCGAGCGCGTCCATGTCGTTCGCCGTCTCGCCGAGCTCGACGACATCCCAGTGGTAGGCACGGAAGCGCTCGGCGACGTCATCGCTGTAGGCGAGGGCCGTGTCACCGTCGATCGTGATGTGATTGTCGTCGTAGACGCAGATCAGCTTGCCGAGCCCGAGATGACCGGCAAGGGAGGCAGCCTCGTGCGACACACCCTCCATGAAGCAGCCGTCTCCGGCGATCACGTAGGTGTGATGGTCGACGGCCTGCGAGCCGAAGCGGGCGGCGAGCACGCGCTCGGCGATGGCCATGCCGACCGCGTTGGCGAAGCCCTGGCCGAGCGGTCCGGTCGTCACCTCGACGCCCGGCGTGTGCCGGGCTTCGGGATGGCCCGGTGTACGCGATTCCCATTGCCGGAAGCCGTTGATGTCGTCCATCTCGAGCCCGTAGCCGTTGAGGTACAGCATCGAGTACTGGAGGATCGAGGCGTGCCCGTTCGACAGCACGAAGCGGTCGCGGTCGGGCCAGTCGGGATCGGCCGGGTCGTGCTTCATCACACGGCTGTAGAGCACGTGGGCGAGCGGCGCCAGCGCCATCGCCGTGCCCTGATGACCGCTGTTCGCCTTGAGCGGCGCATCCATCGCGAACGCACGCACGACGTCGACGGCCTGGCGGTCTTGTTCTGCGCTCAACGACGCCATCGAATCCGACACTACCGGTACACCTTTCTGCGCTGTCATCCCGTTCCGGCGTGTCGACTACCCGTTCTGGGCCGGTTGCCAGTCGCTAGACCGGCAAGCGTCAGCCGACGGGCGGAAGCAGCGTGAACGGCACGACATGCCACGGACTGCGGTCGACGCGGCAGTGAGCGAACAGCTGGCCGTAGTCGGCGAACTCCAGCTCGCCGCGAACAAGCCGGTACGTGAACTTCCCGGGCTCGACGCTGAACGGACTGACGTTGCGGGCGACCGGCTCGCCGCCGCCGTCGGGATCGAGATCGCGGCGGAAGATGACCTCGAACACGCCGTGCCCGGGCTCGTCGGCGGCGCAGAAGATGAGCGCCACGAGGTGGGGCGCGATGGTGAGTGGCACGGGCTCCGGAGCCGCCATCGAGAACATGGCGCCCGTGAGGTCGAGACGGGTCGACGGGCCCGGAGCCTCGCGCATCTCGAAGTTCTCGACGAACAGAGCGGACACGATGTGCATCGCGGCGAGGGTAACCCGAGGCGCCGGCAGGCGTGCGAGGATCCGACCGTGCTCGAAGACGGGGAGCGATGGGACGCGCGTTACTCCGGTCGTGAGACGGGCGCGCCCGGGCCGCCCGCCGGGCTCGACGGCATCCGCTTGCCCGAGGGGGGCCTCTGCCTCGATGTCGCCTGCGGGCTCGGCGAGCAGTCGCTGTGGGCGGCGGCGAACGGGTTCTACGTGGTCGCCGTCGACGTGTCGCCAACGGCTATCGCCGCGTTACGGGCGTCCGCTGCAGCGCATGCCCTCGACGGTCGCATCGACGCACGTTGCGCGGATCTCGACGACGGACTGCCCGCCGATGTGCTCGGACGCTGCGCGCTCGTGATCTGCCAGCGCTTCCGCGATCCGCGGCTTTACGCCGCGCTCGCCGGTGCGGCCGCACCCGGGGGACTGATCGTGATCACTGTGCTGTCACAGGCCGGCGCTGCATCGCACGGGCCGTACCGCGCCCAGCCCGCCGAGCTCGGCCACGCGTTCGGCGCGCTCGACGTCGACGTGCTGCGGACGACCGAGGCCAACGGAGAGGCGACGCTCGTCGCCCGCCGGCGCTAGTCGGCGAACGCGAACCTGACGCGGCGGTTGTGGCGACCCTTGTTCTCGACCTTGGTGATCAGGATCGGGCGCGACTGGCCGGTATTGGAGAGGTGCGTGCCGCCGCAAGCCTGGCGATCCACACCCTCGATGTCGATCACCCGCAATGTGCCGTCGGGCGTCGGAGGGGGAGCCACCGACATGCTGCGCACCAGGCCCGCGGTGACCGCCACATCGCCGGCGTCGACGTAGACCGCCCGCACCTCGACGCCGCGCTCGATGACGTCGTTGACCGGATCGGCGAGGGCGCGCAAGCGGTCGTTGTCGACGTCGGGGAGGTCGAAGTCCATGCGCCCCGTGCCGTCGCCATTGATCTGGGCTCCCGTCACCAGCGCGCCGGCGAATTCGGCGAACACGAACGCGTTGAGCACGTGACTGGTCGTGTGCAGTGATGCGACCCGCAGACGATGTTCTGCGTCGACCTGCAGCTCGACATCGCCGGCCGGGAGCGCCTCACCGTCGAGCAAGTGCCACCAGCGCTCGCCATCTACCTCGATGCCGGTGACGGCCGCGCGTCCGCCCGACCACTCGATGGCGCCGACGTCGCTCACCTGACCACCGCCGCCGGGATGGAAGGCGGATCTGGACAGGACCACCGCGCCTGGCCGGGTGTCGACCACGGACGCGGCGTGGACGTACAGGCCCGGTTGTTCATGACAGAGATAGATCGCCACGCCGACAGGCTAGAGAGCTGTCGGCTCGCCATCTAATGCACGATCGGACAGGCGGATAGTGAAAGTTGCGATCGGTGGGCTGCGTCGTTCTAGAGTTCGCCAGGAATGTCCTGACAGGGGGCTCGAAGGAGGCAGTGCACGATG
>DASQTR010000063.1:0-3472 GCA_035641795.1 Ilumatobacter sp. | reverse complement strand
GAGCCGATGGGGCTTCGACCCCGTCATCTATGAGCTGAACACGGCGGCGTGGCTGCACGACATCAGCGTGCGAACCGGGCGCCCGACGACCCTGGCCGATGTGGGCACCGACGAGTGGGATCTGGTCACGCCGCGGGGCGTCGACGCCGTCTGGCTGATGGGCGTCTGGCATCGGAGCTCGGACGGCGTGCGGCTGGCACTCGAGTCGCCGTCACATCTCGCCGACTTCCACGCCGCGCTCCCCGACTTCCAGCCGCCGGACGTTATCGGTTCTGCCTACAGCGTTGCCGCCTACGAGGTCGACCCGCGGTTGGGCGGCACGGCTGGGCTTGCGGCGGCACGTCGCGCGTTGGTCGCCCGCGGCTTGCGGCTGATCGTCGACTTCGTTCCGAACCACGTAGCCCCGGACCATCCGTGGGTGCGCACGAATCCCGAGTACTTCGTGCGGGGCGACAACAATGACCTGGAGCGGGCGCCCACCGCGTTCCTGGCCGCGGGCGAGGCGATCATCGCGCGTGGGCGCGATCCCTACTTTCCGCCGTGGCCCGACGTCGCCCAGCTCGACGCCTTCGCGCCGGGCCTTCGTCAGGCCGCGATCGACACGCTCGTCGAGATCGGCAACATCGCCGACGGAGTCCGTTGTGACATGGCGATGCTGATGATCAACGAGGTCTTCCGACGCACGTGGGGCGACAGGGTGGGCCCTTCACCGGAGGCCGAGTACTGGTCACAGGTGATCGCGGCGGTGCGAGCCGTCCATCCTGAGATGTTGTTCATCGCCGAGGCGTACTGGGATCTCGAGTGGCAACTCCAGCAACTCGGTTTCGACTACTGCTACGACAAGCGGCTGTACGACGGACTGGTCCACGCCGATCGGGAGCAGATCCGTGGCCATCTCCGTGCCGATCTCGACTATCAGCAGCACCTGATCCGGTTCACGGAGAACCACGACGAACCGCGAGCGAGCGAGCTCGGTCCTGCGCAACGACGGGCCGCGGCGGTCGTCATCGCCACGGTGCCGGGCGCCACGTTGTGGCACGAGGGCCAGTTCGAGGGATGGCGCGTCCACGTGCCAGTGCTGCTCGGGCGACGGCCGAAGGAACGCGACGACGAGAACTTGCGCGCCTTCCACCTCCGTGTGATCCAAGCCGCGCACCGCATTCGTCGTGGCGACTGGGCGCCGTGCGAGGTGACCGGCTGGCCGGACAATCAGAGCTGGCAACAGTTGCTGGCGTGGTCCTGGACCGACCGCGAACAGCGCGCGCTCGTCGTGGTGAACTACGCCGACGCGGCCGCATCGGCGATCGTCCACACGCCGTGGGACGACCTCGCGGGCCGCGCGTGGCAACTGGTCGATCTGTTGACCGATGAGACGTACGAGCGCGACGGCGAGGATGTGTCGAGACAGGGCCTCTATGTTGCGCTTTCCAACTGGGGCTCCCATCTGTTTGTCTGGACGTCGATCCGACAAGAGCTGCACGAGACATGCATTGATGAGGAGGTGCGTTGATGTCGAATGACACCGTCAATGTCCGCTACATGGTCACAGAGGTCGACGAATCGATCGCGTTCTACACGGGGCTGCTCGACTTCGAGCTGCTGACCAGCGCGGCTCCGGCGTTCGCCGACGTCAAACGCGGCAACCTCCGGCTGCTGTTGTCCGGACCGGCGAGCTCAGCCGGGCGCCCCATGCCCGACGGCGTGCAGCCGCGGCCGGGCGGCTGGAACCGGATCCACTTGATCGTCGACGACTTGGAGAGCGAGGTCGACCGTCTGCGTGGCGCCGGCGCGACGTTCCGGAATGACATCGTGACCGGCCCGGGCGGCAAGCAGATCCTGCTGCTCGACCCGTCCGGAAACGTCGTGGAGCTGTTCGAACCGGCAAATCGTTGACCCCACGTGAGGCCGGCTACCATCGCCGCGGTCTGATGGTCAGACCCATTGACGAAAGGGGTTCTGATGGCTGTTCCGACATTTGGGAGCGTCCTCATCGGGTCGAGCCAGGTCGACACGATGAAGGAGTGGTATCGGGCGTGCTTTCCCGACGCCAAGGAGAACCAGATGGGCGCCTTCGAGTTCGGCGGAGCGGCCCTGTTCGTCGAGGAGCACAGCGAGGTGTCGGGTCCCGCCAAGGAGCCGGCCCGGATGATCATCAACCTGTCCGTCGACGACTGCCGGGCGATCGAGAGCCATCTCAGGTCGCAGAACGTGAACTGGATCCGCGAGGTCGAACAGACGCCACATGCGCTGATCGGCACCGTCAGCGATCCTGACGGCAACTACGTCCAGGTCATCCAGTGGGGGGCCGCACCCACCGAAGGTCACACAAGCTGACTCACGCGCCGCCCGAAGGCGGACGATGAAGTTGCAAAAAGTAGTCAGCCCGTGAGCACATTCGGGTCGTACGGTGCGGTCGACGAGTTCCTGGACTGAACGGAGACCATGATGCCCGAGCGAGACGGATACATCCCCGGCGTACCCTGCTGGGTCGACACCAGCCAACCCGACCCCGAGGGAGCGCTCCCCTTCTACAGCGGCCTGTTCGGATGGGAGTTCGCGGACGTCATGCCCGACGGTTCGGACGGCAAGTACTTCGTGGCGCAAATTCGCGGTGGCGACGTCGCCGCGGTTGGATCGACTCCAGCCGCCGCGCCTCCGCGCGCAATGTGGAACACGTACGTCTGGGTAGAAAGCGCGGACGAGACCGCCAGCAAGGCGCGCGACGCGGGCGGCACCGTGGCGATGGAGCCGTTCGACGTGCTCGACGCCGGCCGGATGGCGGTTTTGCTCGACCCGGAGGGCGCCGCTTTCTGCGCGTGGCAGGCGAAGAATCACAAGGGTGCCAGGGTGGTCAACGAGCACGGCTCGCTCAACTTCAACAACCTGGCAGTGCGCGACCCCTCGTCGGCCAGGTCGTTCTACAGGGCCGTGTTCGGGTGGGAGACGCTGTCACTGCCGGCCGGCGAGTTCTGGACGCTGCCCGGCTACGGCGATCACCTCGAGCAACGCAGTCCCGGGCTACGCCAACAGATGACGCAGATGGGCGCGCCCGAAGGCTTCATCGACGTCGTCGCCGCCCTCAACCCGATCGCCGGCGACGACTCCGATACGCCTGCCGCCTGGCACGTCACGTTCGCCGTCGACGACGCGATCGCCACCGTTAACACCGCCCGCAAGCTCGGGGGTGACGTCGTCGTCGGACCGATCGATGCACCATGGAGCAGGTTCGCCGTGCTCAAGGATCCGCAGGGGGCGAACTTCATCGCCAGCCAGTTCGTGCCCGAAAACAGGGACCTCCGGGCCTGACAGACCCGCACCTCGTCAACAAACGGTGTTTCCCCGGCAGGGAAGGTCCGGGGAATGTCGGCCGCGTAAGAAAGCCGGCATGACGACAGACAACGACACCTGGTCCAGCGATTCGGAGACTGAGGAGCCGGCCATCGGGCCCTGGCTCGAGTTCGACGTGCAACCG
>DASQTR010000062.1:0-3161 GCA_035641795.1 Ilumatobacter sp. | reverse complement strand
ATTGCGACGACACATGTGAATCCGCCGAGTGCGGCGGCGCGCGAGCCGGTCTCGATGGTCTCGGCTTCCTCCGTGCCCGGTTCACGGAGATGGGCATGGAGGTCGACGAAGCCCGGCGCGATGACGCAACCGGTGGCGTCGAGGTTGCCCTCGTCGCGTTCGGGCTCAGACGCCCTCGCGGGCTGCCCGACCTCACGGGCGAAGACCTCGATCACGACGCCGTTGTCGATGCGGACGTCGGCGGGCCGGCTGCCGTTCTGGTCGACGACCGTGCCGCCCGTGATCAGCAGCCCGCTCACGTGTCGCTCTCCAGATCGCGGCCGCTGCCGAGCAGATCGAACAGCACTGCCATCCGTACGGCAATGCCGTTCGTCACCTGTTGGGTGATGACCGCACCTGGGAGCTCCGACGGGTCGACGGCCATCTCGACGCCGCGGTTCATCGGCCCAGGATGCATGATCAGCGCGTGCTCGGGGAGTCGGCGGGCGCGGTCGAGTGTGAGTCCGAACCGCGCCGTGTACTCGCGCAGGCTCGGCACCAGTGCCTCGGTCATGCGCTCGCGCTGCATCCGTAGCAAGTAGATGACGTCGACGTCGCCGATCACGTCGTCGAGGTCGGTGGTGACGGGCACTTCCACCGTCGGTGGCAGCAGCGTGCGCGGCGCGACAAGCGTGACGGCGGCGCCGAGCATCGTGAATGCGGTGATGTCGCTGCGGGCGACGCGGCTGTGTTTGATGTCGCCGACGATGGCGATCCGGAGTCCGTCGAAGCCCGCGCTGCGGTTGAGCGCGGTACGGATGGTGTAGCAGTCGAGTAGCGCCTGTGTCGGGTGGGCGTGCCACCCGTCGCCGGCGTTGATCACGCTCGCGCGCGTCCATTGGGTGACCTGCCAGGGGACGCCACTCGACTTGTGGCGGATCACGAAGGCGTCGACGCCCATCGCCGCGATCGTCTCGATCGTGTCGCGAAGGCTCTCGCCCTTGTTGACGCTCGACGACGAGACGGCAAAGTTCATCGTGTCGGCCGAGAGCCGCTTGGCGGCGGTCTCGAAGCTCAGCCGCGTGCGCGTCGAATCCTCGAAGAAGACGTTGCAGACGGTCTTGCCGCGCAGTGCCGGCACCCGCGGATTCGGACGGCGGTTGACTTCTGCCATGTGGTCCGACAGGTCGAGCAGGCGTTGCAGGCGGTCGGGCCCGACCTCGGCGATCGACCTGAAGTGCTTCATCCGATAACGACCCCGTCGGCGGTCGCGGTCACCTGCTCGGCGGTCGACGTGGGAAGGTTCTTGCCGACGAAGTCGGGACGGATTGGGAGCTCGCGGTGGCCGCGGTCGACGAGCACGGCCAGTTGCACTGCCGCCGGTCGCCCGTAGTCGGTGATGGCGTCGAGCGCGGCCTTGACGGTGCGGCCGGTGTAGAGCACGTCGTCGACGAGCACGACCGTCGTACCGTCGACGTCGAATGGGATGGCGCTCACCGACGCCGGTGAAACGGGTCGCAGGCCGATGTCGTCGCGGTAGAGGCTGGCATCGATCGAGCCCACTGGCACGGTGCGCTCGATGCGGGCGATCTCGGTTCCCAACGCTTCGGCGAGCCAGACTCCCCCGCGCTGCAGGCCCACCAATGCGACACCGTCGAGGCCGTGATTGCGCTCGATGATCTCGTGCGCCATGCGGGTGACGGCCCGCCGCACGTCGTGAGGCCCGAGGACCTGCTTGCTCTGTGTCACATGTGCTCCTGCCGTACGGGCCTCACAGGACCCGCTTCACGGTCGCCGAGCACCATAGCGCGACACCGTGCGGTCATGCTCACCTCATGCCGACTCTTGCCGAGATTCACCGCCACGTCGATGCGGCATCCGTGACGCACACGCTGCCCGCGTCGCACGCGAGGAGGCCAAGCGGCATGCCTCGGAAGGCGGACTGTGAGCACGATGGTTCGCCGGTCGGTGGACACATTCGAGTCGACAGGCTGGCCTGTCACAGA
This sequence comes from Ilumatobacter sp., assembly GCA_035641795.1. Classification (GTDB taxonomy): domain Bacteria; phylum Actinomycetota; class Acidimicrobiia; order Acidimicrobiales; family Ilumatobacteraceae; genus Ilumatobacter. The sequence continues at coordinate 1,176 of DASQTR010000062.1, read as the reverse complement.
AGCCAATGATTTCAACCATCTCCTGACAGGCCGGCCTGTCCACTCGGCTGAGGCCACCAAATGGGCATAGCCCAAATCCGTCCATGCCGAGCGGCCGACTCCTCTTCTTTCAAGAGCCAAAGAACCGCGAGTGGAGCAGCGTGAAACAGCACACGGCCCGCGTCGAAGCCGGAAAGCGATCAGCGGTCAGGTGCGCGATGGGGGATCGAGCGTCTCGCCGGCGCGGTGGTTCAGGGAGCGGATCACGCGATCTTCCCGATGCCAACCGAGCAAGCTCACAGTTGCCGTCGCAAGCGGGAACCGGCGGCCCTCGATCGGCGCCAGATCGCACCACCGGGCGATCAGGATCGCCAGCACGTGGCCGTGCGCGAACACCGCCGCGTTGCCCGTCTCGACGTCGCCGACCACCTGCGCCAGGAACTGGTCGACTCGCGCGCCGACCTGTTCGATCGTCTCACCGCCCTTCATCGGGTACGTCCACACCGACCATGCCGGCAACTCCTGCCGGATCTCCGGAGTGGAGCGTCCTTCGTAGATGCCGTAGTCCCACTCGACAAGTTGGGAGTCGACCTCTACTCCGCACGCCGGCGAGACGAGCTCGGCGGTCTCGCGGGCGCGGCCGAGCGGGCTGGTGTAGGCACGCGTGATGTTCCAGCCGTCCAGGGTGCATGCCGCGTCCCGCGCCTCGTCGCGACCCCGATCGCTCAGCGGGACGTCGGTGCGACCGGTGTGGCGCCCCGTACGCGACCACTCGGTCTCTCCATGTCGGATCACCAGCAGCTGCGGTCGGCCCACGGCGTGCGACGGTATATGACCCGTTTGCGGTCTTAGGCTCGATTCGATGCACGGCACGGCAATCCTGGTCGGCGCCGCAACGCCGTCGTCGATCGCCGGTGTGATGGCCGAGCTCGCCACCGCGAATCGGCAACTCGCCGACGACGACGTCGATCTCGACGTCCCGCCTGGACGCCGGCTGCCGCCTCGACCACGAAGCGCGCTGGTCCTGGCGGCGGCGGGGCTAGGCCTCGTGGCAGCTCTCGTGGCCAATGCGGTGCCGGTCGCCATTGCCACCGGGTTGGTCGGCGGGGCAGCCCTGTTCGGCAGGTATCGGTCCCGGGGCGAAAGCGTTCTTCCCGCGCGCACCGTGAACACCGCCCGTCGGCTCCGGGCGTTTCT
>DASQTR010000061.1:0-4310 GCA_035641795.1 Ilumatobacter sp. | reverse complement strand
CGCCCCGAGTCGACGAGCGGCAGGAGCCGCCGCACAAGTTCGCGTCCAGAAGCGCGGTCATCGATGCGCACGAGCAGGTAGCTACCCACGTACGGCGATGGTCGTTCGTGGAGCGCGCCGCTCTGGATGTCGTCGAGATCGAGGACGACCTCATTGGGGGTGGCGTTCGGGTCCATCGTCAGTGGGAATGTGGGGGCGGCATCGCCGGCGGTCTCGGGTTCGGCGCGGACAGATAGGGGAACGTGCCGGCGGCAGGTCGTGTCGATTGGTCGACGCCATCGCTGATGATCGGGCCGTTACCGGCGTTGATCAGCTGGGTGAAGATCGTGTCCATCACGTCGTCGTTGAGTGTTCGCCCACCGCAGGTCTGGTGACGTTCGCCGCGGCGGGCAGCGAGTTCGATCTCGAGGAACGAGCCGCGCTCGACGTACGGCTTGGTCAGATCGACGGCGAGGTAGTCGGCGAGCACGAGGCTCGTCAATGGATGATCGCCATTGGCGTCGAGCACCCAGTCGGTCTTTCCGTCGATTCCATCCCAGTACGCAAGGTTGGCGTTCAGCCGGGCGCGATACGCACCGGTATAGGACTCCCCCAGAGAGAACGCGTCCTCCGTGTTGTAGATGTCGCGGATCTCGAGGTCGCGGTTCACCTGATCATGCTGTTTGGGACCGAGCATCATGTTCTTCACCTCAGGTCGCCCAACACGTTCGATCCGAACGTTGTGCTTGCCGCGGGTCAACGTCTCCGCCACAACACCAACCAACTGCGCTCCATCGAGCAACGCAGCGTCGACCTCGACCACGAGACCGAGCACGTTCTTTCCATCGAGGTAGATCGACCCTGGAGAGTTAAAGGCGAGCTTGCCCGTCGCAATCGTCGCCAAAGCCGCGGGAGCATCCATCATGAACGGATCCCACCGTGGACCGGCGAACACCCGCACCCCATCCGCTGAATCACCTTGTTCGTCGTTGACGCGAAACGGAACGGTGTCCCCGCTCGGGGTCGTGCACGTTCCCTCCTGCTCCACAACACCGCCGCCCGTTGGGCTCGACGGCGCCGAGAAGACACAGTCGAACTTGAATTCGCGACCATCGACTACGAACGGCACGAGATCGTTCGCCGCGCCCACAGTGAGCGGCCGAACCCGGAATCGATAGATCAGCCCTTCCGAATGGTTGTCCGACGGCTGGGCGAACGGAAGCGTGTTCATCACGAGCACGACGTTTCCTGGCCGTTCCGGGCTCGGAAACGCGTACACATCGGTGATGTCCGCGATCGGTTCCGCCAACGCGCGCGGACCGGAAATGTGATCTGACATTGGGCGTTCCTCGCTCAGGTGCTAGTCGGCGGCTTCGTCGAGCAAGGGTTGCAACGCGGGGTGTTGCAGCGCCTCCGCTGCCTGAGGATGATCGAGTACTTGCTGAAACGCAGCATTGACACGCTCAGCCTTGCGGATCTCCTTGACCGTGCCGCCGTAGTTCCGTGCGTACGCGGCGGCAGTCTGCTGCGCGCCCAAGATGAAGGCCTTCACTGCTGCGAGATCGGGGAGTCCCTCGAATCCCTCCGTGTGCCGGAAGATCGCGTCGAAGAGAGCGAGGGTGGGCCCAGACGTGAAGAAGTCGTTCATGTATGCGTCCCACGGGCCGTCGAAACTGGTGATGAACGCCAGCCTCGTGTCGTCGTCGAAGAGCACGAAACGCGCCTCGTGAATTGTCGAAATCGCCACGTTGTAGTCACCAGGTCGATACCCCGGTGTGTTCTGGAGATCGCTCAACGCCGCCCGCAGCGACGCGCCCTCGCCCGCCTTGACGCGGAAGAACAAACTGAACTCACTCGTCGGACCGACCATCACGCCCGGCCGCGGAGTTCCTGTCGCTGGTGTCGCCATTCGTGCCTCTTTCGGATTGGGCGTCTCGTCGATGTAATCACCAGCCCACGACGGCAAGCCACCACTTCGACCTCGCGCCGATCGCGCCGCCACAGGTCACCGTAACCCACCCCGACGCAGGTGGACCCGCAACCCAAGCACATCGTCGCCAGATCCTCCACGTGCACAGCCGACCTTCATGACCGCGGGGACCGGGAGTTGCGAAGCCGCCCTACTGACTCCGAGCGCGGATTATGCGTGCAGTACGGCAGTTCGGCGCCCGCTGTGTTGCACACGGTCGACAGAGCGGAGCGCAGTCGATCAGGCGGCTTGGACTCGTAGGCGCGATCCGCGGCGCAGCGCGGACTGCCACGTGTGCGCCGGGATTCCGCGAACGTACGCGGGACCTGCCAAGTGGCTGGTCGAGGGGCGACTGGCCATGTCGCGGTGGCCGATGTTTGTGGTGCTCATGTCTCCTCCTTTCGTTCGCCGGTCACCGTATGGAGCACGCCTTCCCTCACGCTTCCCGCCCCGATGGCGCGGACCCGTAACCAAGCAGCGCCGAGCGGCAGTTCGGCGCTACCGATGATCGACGAAGTCCACGGACTCGACGTAGTACTGCTCGCCTTCGTCGTCGAAGTGACGCCAGCCCGCCACGTACGGAAGTGGATTCGTCGCCACTTCCAGAACAAAGGCGAACACCGACTCAGCAATGGGTTGCGAATAGCCAGGCGTGCATACGAAGAACTCCTCGTGGTCGAGGAAATGCACCGCACAGTCACCCAATGAGTCATCCCCGTTCTGGTCTGCGACGAACAGATCGCCACTGCTGTTGCAGCCAATGACAAACAGCGTCCGAAGCCAGTCGTTGTCGTCGTATCTCGCTCTGAACTTGCGGGTATGCGTCGCGACTTCGGCCAAGGAAAACACAGAGACGCCAGTCATCTCCAACTCCCCGAACTCGGGGTGTGGGTACACGGCGTGGAACAGGCGACCACCGTCGAACACGGCGGCGAGCTCGCGCAGAGAGTCGGGTAACCACGCGTCTCCATCGCTGGTCGGTTCGCCCAGGATGTGGGTTGGGTAGACCGCGATCCGCTCGCGTTCTGCACGGAGGTGAGGGAGGCAAACCTGACCCGTGAAGCGCGCCTGGCGTGACAGCGCCGCCGTCAACTCATCGACATCACTCGTCACCCGAGCAGGTTGCCCGGTCGGGCGCGGGCGATGCAAGGACCTTGACGGGCGCAGATCAACGCGTCCAGTACGGCAAATCGGTGTGACGAGTACGGACGGCGCGAGGGTGTCGAGTGAACGGTTGTCAGGTGCTTAACCGCAGCTGGCCGTTACACGGTCCACGGTCACATCGCCGTTCGGAGTGACTGTGAAGTGTTGGGTGAGGTGAATCCGCACGCGTGTGCCGTCTGCAGCCCTGCCGATCGCAACGACGTTGTCGGTGAATGCCTGGGTGGGGAAGCCCGGTCCTTGGTCGGAGAATGTCGTGACGAAGTGGCCGCTGGCGAGTGCCTCCCCGATGCCGGACCTCACAACGAACGTCCCTGTCTGCGTCCCTCCGACGTGGAAGGTCTCGTCCGTGAAGATCGAGTGGAAGATGTCGGTGAATAGGAGATCGATAGAGGTGGCGCCGGGGGCGCCGGGGCATTCTGCGAGCGGAGGGATGGTGACCGCGACATCCTTGACCACGCTCTTCTCGTGCGTCGGTGGCGAAGCATGGGCCGGTCCGGACCCCGCGATGCCGGTGACAACGGTAGCTGCCATAGCTGCGATCGTGATCCGCCGTAGTGCCCGTCCAACCATGATGTGCCCCTCTGTTCGATACGTCGCCATCGTCGGCGTCGCACGCCACATATTTGCCCGGTCCGGCGCGGCGATGCAACGACTCCGATGAGCGCGCCGATCAACCGTGCAGTACGGCAGTTCTGGCGCCGCCTGACGTTGTCCCGCAGCCCGCACTTAACGCGGAATGCGCACCATCGGCCACATTGTCGGCGAACTGCCGAACTGGATCTCGCCGATCTCCTCGAAGCCGTGGCGCCCGTAAAGCCGCCTGTTCAGTGAGCTTGTCGCTTCGAGGTAGCACGGCACGCCGTCCTCATCAGCGCGAGCGACGGCGTGCCGCAGCAGCGCAGAACCCAACCCGCAGCCGACATAGGGAAGGTCGACGCCCATCAACGGCAGATACCAGTGCGGCCCCGTCGGATGGAAGTCATCCATCTGCCCGAGGAAACCAAACTTCTCATCGTGCTCCGACTCGGGCACGGCTTCCGCCGCACGAGCACCCATCGCCTCCTCGTCAAGGTCGACCCCGGGCGGCACCCACAACGCGACGCCAGCGAAGTCCCCAGCAACGTCAGCGGAGCCGTGCTCGAAAGCACCACCGCCGAATGCCTTCACGAATCCCGGCCAGTACCGGAGGTAACGCGCC
>DASQTR010000060.1:0-3698 GCA_035641795.1 Ilumatobacter sp. | reverse complement strand
AGCGTCGCCCACAACACCCCGAGCGCCGGCGTGGCGATCGCGAGCGATAGCACGACGGTCACACCCAAGACCCCGCCGGCGTAGAGCCACGGCTGCGCCGGCCAACTCGGCGCGTCGACGTGCCCGGTCACGGCCACCGCCGTGACGATGGCGGCGAGCGCGGCGATCCCGACCGTCACGTTGACGGTCGTCGCGGCGAACGGATCGCCGGTTGCCGCCGCGATCCGTCCGTTGAACGCTGACTGGAACGAAAGTGCGGCGCCGGCAGCGACCACGAATGCCACGAGCGCCGGCGCAAATTCGCCGACCGGACGGCCGGTCTGCGAGACGACGACGGCGGCGACCGCGACGAGCGCGGCCTGCATGCGTGCCGTGGTGACCGGCCGCCGGCCGCCCGGGGCCACGCCAAACCGGTCGACCAGGACCCCGAAGCTGATCTGGCCGGCGAAGAACGCGACCGAGAAGACAGCGACGCCGATGGTCTCGACCGCGAGTGCTCCGGCGACGACGATCAACACGCCACCCAGGCCGGCCGTGAAGGTCCAGGGTGGAACGGGCCATGACGGCAGTTGCCGCAGCATTCGCCTCGTCCTCGCCCGCAGAACCAGCACGACCGCGACCACCATGAGCGCGGCGGCGAAGTTGACGAGAGACGCGACGAGAGTGCTGCCGATACGCGTGCCAAGGATTGCGTTGATCTTGGGCTGGACCGCGCCGCACACACCCGCCGTCAGCGCGACCGCCACAGCCGGCGACGCACTCTCCGGCGCCGGCCGGCAGTTCTGGGCACTCAAGCGTTCGCCAGGACGTCGACCGCGGCGGGATACTACGCGCCGGGATCAAGATTCGGGGTCGCTGGGCATGGGCGGAGGACCCCAACCTTCGCTTCGCCTACCGACAACAGGTCGATCGCCTGGCGCATCTCATCGGGGTGCACGCGCGCGCCGACCTCGAAGGGCCGGTCGAGCATGCCCAACACGATCACAACCACCGTGATGAGCACGGCCACGCTGGCCACACCAAGCCGACCACCCGGGCGGCCGGCGTAGTGGGTGGGGAGGAGGAAGAAGAGGACAAAGGCACCGACGTAGATCACCACCCACAGCGCGTTGGGAATCTCGGGTTCGGTGAAGAACAGCAATTGCTGCCGCGATGCACCGGCGTCTGTGATGAGGACGGTGGCGCGACCGTAGGCCGTTCGTTGTCGCTCGTCGTCGATCGGAAGGCTACGAACGCCGGCGCGAACGCGGCTGCCGAACGCCAGGGTGCGTGGCGCCTCGAGGGGCCTCCCGCGCTCCATCGAGGGCCACTCATCGGCGACGATCGAACGCATGTAGCAGATGAGATCGTGCCGGACGGCATCCTTCGTCTCTGGCGGATAGACCGCGACCGTGTCCCAGACCGCGACAGCGAGCTCGCTTCGCGCTGGGCCTCTCGCCGCACGTCGGAGTAGTGCCCGGCCGCAAACACGACGAGCAGGCCCAGCAGCAATCCGTCGGCCGCCCCAATCAAGCCCAGCACAACCTGGTACTCGACCTTCTCATCGCTCTTCGTCCGCCGCCGCACGAACACGGCCAGGGCGACGCCGGAGACGATCAGACTCCACAGAATCAGGATTCGGACGACCACGGCTAACAGCGGTGGAGATTCACGGGCGACCGGAGCGTTTCAACAGCGAGGCTGGTGCTGCGAGTGGCCTCAGACGTTGTCGCCGCGGAAGATGTTGCTCACCGAGGTATCCGCGAACACGGCGTCGAGCGCCTTCGCGACGATCGGCGCGATCGAGAGCACGGTGAGGTTGTCGAACTGCTTCTCGCCCGGGATCGGCAGCGTGTTCGTAAGTACGACCTCGCGGATCGGTGCGTTGGCAAGGCGCTCGACTGCCGGGCCCGAAAGCACACCGTGGCTGGAGGCGACGTAGACGTCCGTCGCCCCGCGCTCAGTCAGCAACTCGGCCGCGCTCGTGATCGTGCCGGCCGTGTCGATCATGTCGTCCACCAGCACGCACGTGCGGCCCTTGACGAGTCCGACCACCTCCTGGGCGCGGGCGACGTTGTGCGTCCCCTTCGGGCGGCGCTTGTCGATGTAGGCCATCTCCGGGTCGATGTCGTGGTCCCGGAGGTAGCTGGCGAACCGTGCCATCAGCTTGCCGCCACCGGCGTCGGGAGTGACCACCGTGACGCCGCCATTGAGGCGCTGGGCGAGGTGCTCGGCGAGCAACGGCACCGCAGTGAGGTGGTCAACGGGGAAGTCGAAGAAGCCCTGGGCCTGGCCGGTGTGTAGGTCGACCGTCACGACGCGGTCGGCGCCGGCGACGGTGATGCAGTCGGCGAGCAGCCGGGCGCTGATCGGCTCGCGACCTTCGGCTTTCCGGTCCTGGCGCGCGTAGCCGTAGAACGGACACACCGCGGTGATGCGCTTGGCCGACGCCCGCTTGGCGGCGTCGAGCATGAGCAGCTGCTCCATGATCCGCTCGTTGATCGGCTCGCAGTGGCTCTGGAGGATGAAGACGTCGGCGCCGCGGATGCTCTCGCCGAAGCGGCAATAAAGCTCTCCGTTCGCGAACGTCGAGAGCACGATCTCGCCCAGCGGAACCCCGAGGTGCTCGGCGATCTCCTTGCTGAGCTGCTCGTTGCCGCGCCCCGCGAAGAGCATGAGGTTCTTCTTGGTCACCAGCTCCATCGCCAGAGCCCTCCCCCGCTAGTCCCTCTCAGCTTCGCGCTTGTCGAGCCAGCCTTCTGTGATTTCCGCCGGGACGCCCTTCGCCATCGCGCGCGGAGGTACGTCGCGCGTCACCACCGCGCCGGCGCCGGTGTACGCCTCGTCGCCGACCTCGACCGGCGCGACCAGGACCGTGTTGGAAGAGATCCGGGCGTCCTTCCCGACCTTGGTACGGTGCTTCTCCCGCCCGTCGTAGTTCGCCGTGATCGTCCCGGCGCCAATGTTGGCGCCATCCCCGATCTCGGCGTCACCGATGTACGCGAGGTGCGGCACCTTGGCGCCTTCGCCGATGTCGGAGTTCTTGATCTCGACGAACGTCCCAACGTGCGCCCGGGCGGCGAGGCGCGTCCCGGGCCGGAGGAACGCAAACGGCCCCACGGTGGCATCGTCGCCGATCTCGACCTCATGGGCGACGGTCTGCCGCACGACCGCGCCGTCGCCGACGATCGTGTCGGTCAGCTGGGCGTCGGGACCGATGACCGAACGAGTGCCGACGACGGTGCGCCCGGCGAGGACCGTCCCCGGAAGCAGGTGGACGTCGGGCTCGAGCTCGACGGTGGCGTCGACGTAGGTGCGCTCGGGATCGGTCATCGAGACGCCGTCGCGCATCCAGCGCCGGTTGATGCGCCGACGGAGCGCCGCCTCGACCTCGGCGAGCTGGGCGCGGTCGTTCACGCCCGCGGTCTCGTAAGGGTCGTCGGCGGCCACTCCGATGACGGCGTGGCCGGTCTCCTTGAGCACGCTCACCGCGTCGGTCAGGTAGTACTCGCCCTGGGCGTTCTCGGGGCTGAGGCGGCGGAGCGCGGGCGCCAGCAGCCCACGCCGGAAGCAGTAGATCGACGTGCTGATCTCGGTGACTTCGAGCTCGTCGGGCGTGGCGTCGGCGTGCTCGACGATGTGATCGACGGCGCCGTTCGCGTCGCGCACGACACGCCCGTAACCGGTCGGCGGATCGAGGATGGCGGTGAGGACGGTGG
>DASQTR010000059.1:0-4259 GCA_035641795.1 Ilumatobacter sp. | reverse complement strand
CACCACCACGCATTCGGTGCGCAGGCACTTGAACAGCACGCGCTCGACGAAGGCCAGCGGCGACTCTTGTGCTTGGTGTTCGTCGAAGGGCAACACGACGGCGGCGTCGATGCCGGTCTGCTCGAACAGCTCGAGACGCTGCTCGTGATCGGTGAGCAACTTGGGCGCCGACTCGGGCCGCACGACCGTCGCCGGATGACGGTCGAAGGTCACCACCGCCGACCTGGCCTCACGTTCGCCGGCGATCGCCCGCACCTGCGCGATCACGGCCTGATGGCCGAGATGCAAACCGTCGTAGGCGCCGATCGTGACGACGGTCGACCGGTCGGGAAACGGCTGCGTGGAGGTGTCGGTCACGACCAGCACGCGCCCGACGCTACTGGTCGTGCGCGGTAGGAAGCACGACCGAGGGTTTGGCCTCCGACTCGCGGAACGCCTCGTACACCGCCAGCAGCCGGTCGTCGCTGTCATACAACGCCCACGGCCCGGCGCCGTCGAACCGCGGCAGCACGCCACCGTTGGCGACCTTGCCGGCGATGTCGAGATCGACCACCACGCGCGACAACGCGCGCACCGCGGCGTCGACCGGCAGCAGCACACAAGAATCGGGGGCGGCGGCGGCGGCAATGGTGAACTCGCCCACGGCGATCCGCCGCAAGTTGCGCAGGTGTGCGCCCCCGCCGAGCAGATGCCCGAGATCAGCGGCCAGCGTCCGCACGTACGTGCCCGCCGAACACACGACGTCGATCGCCAGCACACCAGGCTCTGGACCGGCCTCGACATCGAACCGTCGGATCGTGACGGGTCGTGGTGCGCGATCTATCTCGATGCCCTCGCGTGCGAGCTCGTGCAGGCGACGCCCGTCGACCCTGATTGCGGAGACCATGGGCGGCACCTGCATGATCGCCCCGGTCAGATGGGTTGCCGCAGCCTGGCGGGCGTCGTCGAGGGTGACGCGCGACATGTCGTGCGTCGCGGTGACGGCGCCGGCGGCGTCGAGCGTCGATGTCTCGACGCCGAGCACGACCTCACCGGTGTAGCGCTTGTCCGTCTTCTCGACGAAGCGCAGTAACCGCGTGGCCATGCCCACGGCTACGACCAGCACACCGGTCGCGTCGGGGTCGAGCGTCCCGGCGTGCCCGACCTGGCGCTCGTGGAAGCGCCGGCGCAGCATGCCGACCACGTCGTGGCTGGTGACCCCGGCAGGCTTGTCCACCACGCACACGCCGTGCGTGGCCGCTGTTCTATGTCTCGCCATCGACACCGCGGTCAGGGTGCCGCTTGCGATCCTGACGCAGGATGTCGTCGATGCGTTCCGCCGAGCGCAGCGCGATGTCGGGCCGAAAGTCGAGGATCGGCGTCTTCTTGGCGCGGATCTGGTCGGCGATGGCCGCCTGCAGGCGGACGCGGTGACGGTTCAACCCCTCGACGATCTCGGCGTCGCCGTCCTCACCCGCCAGTGAGTCGAAGTAGACGTGGGCGCGATTGAGCTCGTCGTCGACGTCGATACCGGTGATGGTGACCAGCGCCAGCCGGTCGTCGTCGATGCGAACCAACTCCTCGGCGATGATCTCCCGCAACGTCTCGCCGACTCGAGCCGATCGCGGATAACGGTGCCCGCCGGTGCGTCGTGAGCGCGCTGCCATGTTCACCATCGTACGCGGCCATCCGTGCGAGCGATCCGGGTCTATAGCCAGCGATCGCTCACACCTCGATAACAACTTCCGGATCAACACAACTTCCGGATCAAGACAACTTCCGTATCAAGACAACTTCTGGATCAAGACAACTTGCGGGTCAAGACAACTTGCGCTCGATCTCGCGCTCTTCGTAGGTCTCGATGACGTCGCCCGACTTGAGATCCTGGAAGTCGGACAGGCCGATGCCGCACTCGAAGCCCGCGCGGACCTCGTGCACGTCCTCCTTGAACCGCCGGAGCGATGTGATCGTGCCCTTCCAGATGATCGTGCCGTCGCGCAGGAAGCGCACCTTCGAACCGCGGGTGATCGTCCCGTTCTGCACGTAGCAGCCGGCAACTGCGCCAACGCGCGGGACGCGGAACACCTCGCGCACCTCGGCGTCACCGGTCACCACCTCTTCGAACTCGGGCGCCAGCATGCCGACCATCGCCTGCTCGATCTCCTCGAGCAACTTGTAGATGATCTCGTACGTGCGGATCTCGACGTCCTGCTGGTCGGCCAGCTCTCGCGACTTGCGATCCGGGCGCACGTTGAAGCCGATGATCGTGGCGTTCGTCGCAGCAGCGAGTGTGATGTCGTTCTCCGTGATGCCGCCGACGGCGCGGTGCACGAAGGTCAGCTCGACCTCGTCGCGGCTGAGCCTGCGAAGGCTCTCGGTGACCGCCTCGAGCGAGCCGTGCACGTCCGCCTTCAGGATCAGGTTCAGGTTGGCCGTCTCGCCCGACTGGATCTGGTCGAAGATGTCCTCGAGGCGCACACCCGACTTGGCTCGGGCGTCGCCGCGCTGATCGCGGATCTTGCGATGGTGCTCGCGCGCCTCGCCCACGGTGCGGGCGATGCGCTCGTCGGGCGCGGCGCGGAACTCGTCGCCGGCCTCGGGCACCGTCGACAGACCGAGCACCTCGACCGGCATCGACGGGCTGGCCGACTTCACTTGGTTGCCCTTGTCGTCGATCATCGCCCGCACGCGGCCCCACGCGGCGCCGGCCACGATGGGGTCGCCGACCTTGAGCTCGCCCTTGTCGACGAGCACCGTGGCCACCGGGCCGCGGCCCTTGTCGAGGTTGGCCTCGAGCACGATGCCCTTGGCACGGCCGGTCGGGTTGGCGCGCAGGTCCTCCAGCTCGGCCACTACCAGCAGCTGGTCGAGCAGGTCGTCGATACCGAGCTCTTGCGTCGCCGACATCTCGACCACGATCGTGTCTCCGCCCCACGTCTCTGGCACGAGCTCGTGCTCGGCGAGCTGGGTGAGCACACGCTGCGGGTCGGCGTTGTCCTTGTCGATCTTGTTGACCGCGACCACGATCGGCACCTCGGCGGCGCGAGCGTGGTTGATCGCCTCGATCGTCTGCGGCATCACGCCGTCGTCGGCGGCGACGACGAGCACCACGATGTCGGTCGCTTCGGCTCCGCGGGCGCGCATGTGCGTGAACGCGGCGTGGCCCGGCGTGTCGATGAACGTGATCGACTGACCGTTGCGGTCGACCTGATAGGCGCCGATGTGCTGCGTGATCCCGCCGGCCTCGCCGGCGACGACGTTGGCGGAACGGATCTTGTCGAGCACTGTGGTCTTGCCGTGGTCGACGTGGCCCATGACGGTGATGACCGGTGGGCGCTCCTGCAACAGCTCCTCGTCGTCGTCGTCGCTGTCGTCGAACATCGCCTGGAGCTCGACTTCCTGCTCCTGGCCCGGATCGACGAGCAGCAGCTCGACGCCGAGCTCGAGCGCGAACAGCTCCATGTGTTCGTCGGACAGCGCCATCGTTGCGGTGACCATCTCGCCGTGCTGCAGCAAGAACTTGACCACGTCGGCGGCGGTGCGGTTGAGCTTGGGTCCGAACTCCTGGGCGGAGACGCCGCGCTCGACGACGATCGTGCCTTCGGGGACGGGAGCGTCCCTGGAGGTGTACGTCTGCTCGTGCGGCTGCAGTTCCTCGCGGTCGCGACGGCGACGACGTTTGGTGCGGTTGGGCGGGCGACGTTGGCCGCTCGGCCTGCCGCCGGGCCCACCACCACCGGGCCGGCCGGGCGAGGGCGCGCCGCCACCGGGGCCTCCCCCGCCGGGGTACCCCGGACGCGACCCGCCCGGGCGGGCGGTGTAACCGCCGGAGCGGCCGCCGGGACCGGCGGGGGCGCCGGGACGCGAGGGAGCGGTGCGCGGCGCGCCGGGAGGCGGCGGGATCGGCTTGCCGCTCGGAGCGACGGGACGTCCAGGTGGCGGGGGGATGGGGCGGCCGGTGAGGGACCGCGGCGGTCCGGCGGGCGGGGGTGGGGCGACCGGCGCCTGGCGCTCGGTCGCAGGGCGCGGGGCGGGAGCCTCCGGGCGCTTCGGATGGCGGGCGCCGGGCTCGGGACGGCCGCTGGAGATTCGGCGCTCAGCTGTGCCGGCGGACGCTGCGGCTGCTGCGGGCGCGGGCTCGCTGACGACTGGTTGCTCGTCGTCGACAGGCGCGATCGGTGTCGGCTCGACAGGCGCGGTCACGGCAGGCGCCGGCGGCTCGGCCACGGGGTCCTTGGCGGCGGGCGCCTGCTCGGGCGCGACGGTCTCGGCCGAAGCAC
>DASQTR010000058.1:0-2723 GCA_035641795.1 Ilumatobacter sp. | reverse complement strand
GCGCGGGCCACCGCCGACGGGCTGCCCTTCGCCGACGCCAGCTTCGACGCCGTGCTCGCCTGCCTCGTGTTCGAGCACATCGACGCCGTCGACGAGGCGATCGGCGAGATAGCCCGAGTCGTCCGGCCCGGCGGTCGATTCAGCTTCTTCGTCAACCATCCGCTCTTGCAGACCCCGGGCAGCGGCTTCATCGACGACCACATGATCGATCCCCCGGAGCAGTACTGGCGCGTGGGGGCGTACCTCGTCGAGGGTGAGTCGATCGAGCAGGTCGAGCAAGGTGTCTACATCCGCTTCATCCACCGCCCGCTGTCGCGCTACGTCAACACGATGCTCGACCACGGCTTCGAGCTGCAGCGGATGGTCGAACCGGCGCCCCCGCCGGGGTTCCTCGCGCGTGCGCCGGAGTATCCCGGGGCGGCGACGATCCCGCGCCTGATGTATCTGAGGCTGGGACGCAAGTAGGTCAATAGGCTGACCACCGGCATGGTCGAGATCGCGGTCATCACCGGATTGTCCGGGGCGGGGCGATCGGCGGCCGCGGCGGTGCTCGAGGACCTCGGCTTCTACGTCGTCGACAATCTGCCGACGTCGCTGCTGCCGACGATCGTCGACCTCGCCTCGCAGCCCGGCGGGATCGAGCGCCTGGCGCTGGTGTCGGGCCGCCGCCACGAGGAACTGCTGCCGCACGTCGCCCGCATGCGTGCCGGTGGCCATCGGGTGACGATTGTGTACCTCGACGCGTCGACGCCGGTGCTGGTCCAACGCTACGACGCCACGCGCCGCCGGCACCCGCTGTCCGACGAAGCGGGCGGGCTGCTGGAGGCGATCGAGCTCGAGCGAACGATGCTGAATCCGCTCAAGGAGCACGCCGACCTGGTGATCGACAGCTCGGAGCTCAACGTTCACCAATTGAAGGAACGGCTGGTGGGCGTGTTCGAGCGCGAGGGCTCGACCCAGCTCCAGATCGCGGTGGAGAGCTTCGGCTACAAGAACGGCCTCCCGCTCGACGCCGACATCGTCATGGACGTGCGGTTCCTGCCCAACCCGCACTGGGACGAGGCGCTGCGCCCGCTCACGGGGCACGACCCCAAGGTGCGCGACTACGTGCTCGAGCGTGCCGCGACGTCGTCGTTCCTCGACCAGTTCGAGCAGATGCTGCTCGACGTGCTTCCGCACTACCAGGCCGAGGGACGCAGCTACCTGACGATCGCGATCGGCTGCACGGGTGGCCGCCACCGCTCGGTGGCGATCGCCGAGGAGATCGCCCGGCGCTTCGCCGCCCACGGCATCGCCGCCCGCACCACGCACCGCGACGTCTCCACCGGTGTCTGACACCGCTGTCTTACACACCATTGTCTGACACCAAGCGATGGCGGACGCCTCGAGGCCCGTGTCTGACACGAATTGCGGGGTGGAAGGGACGTTCGGCCCGGTCGCTCGTCCGAGGGCGCGCAGTAGTGTCCGGGGCGAAGAGCAAGCGAGTACCACCGAAAGGACACCCCTCATGACGGTGCGAGTAGGCATCAACGGATTCGGCCGCATCGGCCGCAACTTCTTCCGAGCCGCGAAGGAGCGCGACGCCGACATGGATTTCGTGGCGGTGAACGATCTCGGCTCGATCGAGACGATGGCGCACCTGCTCAAGTACGACTCGATCCTCGGCATCCTCCCGTACGACGTGAAGGCGACCGGGCACGGCATCACCGTCGACGGCGACGAGCTGACCGTGCTCCAGGAGCGAGATCCGAAGAACCTGCCCTGGAAGGATCTCGGCGTCGACGTCGTCATCGAGAGCACAGGGCTGTTCACCAAGCGCGACACAGCCGCTTACCACCTCGAAGCGGGCGCACCGCTGGTGATCGTGTCGGCGCCTTGCGACGCAGCTGACGCCACGTTCGTGTACGGCGTCAATCACAAGGAGTTCGATTTCGCCGATCAGAAAGTGGTCTCCAACGCGAGTTGCACCACCAACTGCTTCGTGCCGGTCGTCAAGGTGCTCGACGACAACTTCGGCGTCGAGCAGGGTCTGATGCAGACCGTGCACGCCTATACCGGCGACCAGATGCTCGTCGACGGTCCGCACAAAGACCTCCGCCGGGCGCGCGGCGCGGCGATCAACATCGTGCCGACGAGCACGGGCGCGGCGCGGGCGACGAGCCTCGTGTTGAGTTCGATGAAGGGCAAGCTCGATGGCACGTCGTTGCGCGTGCCGGTGCCCACGGGCAGCATCGTCGACTTCACAGCCAACCTTGCGACCGAAGCGACGGTGCAACAGATCAACACGGCTTTCAAGAAGGCAGCCGCGAGCGGCCCGCTGAAGGGCGTGTTGCGGTACACCGAGGATCCGATCGTGTCGAGTGACATCCAGAAGGATCCGCACAGCGCGATCTTCGACGCCGGCCTCACCGCCTCGATGGGCAAGATGGTGAAGGTGCTCGCCTGGTACGACAACGAGTGGGGCTACAGCAACCGTCTGATCGACACGACGCTCTACTGCGGCTCGAAGGTCGGTCGCCGCAAGAAGAGCAGATGATCCGCGGCATCCCGGGCCTCGACGACCTCGGGGACGTGAGTGGCAAGCGTGTCTTGGTCCGCGCCGACTTCAACGTCCCCATCGAGGACGGCCGGATCACCGACGACTTCCGCATCCGCGCCGCGCTGCCGACCTTGAACTGGCTGCACGAGCGCGGGGCATCGGCTGTGTGCGCGACGCATCTCGG
>DASQTR010000057.1:0-2156 GCA_035641795.1 Ilumatobacter sp. | reverse complement strand
TCCTTGTGACCGGGCACCGTGCACCACGCCTGCGTGTCAGCGTCGATCACGCCGAAGTCGGCCGTTTGCGACTCACCTGGTTGCAGCCGATCGGTGCCGGTCTCGCCGTTCAGGTTGAGGTCGTGCTCCTGATCACCGTTGTTGGTCACCTCGACGTGCAGACGCGTGCCAGTCGGAACCTCGACGCGATCGGGCTTCACGTACAAGTCGCCGAGCTCAACCGCCACCGTTTGCACGGGACCCCCTCCTCCTGCAGGCGGGCCTTCATCGTCCTGGCCACCGGCCACCACGATGGCGACGATGCTGATGGCCAGCGCCAACATCGACATCGTGGCGAAGAGGGCGAACAGCCCGGCAGGCACCACCGCAACCGACTCGGGTGCCATCGGCGGTTCTTGCGATCTGCCCTCTGCCACCGGGCCGCTCGCCACTGCAGGTCTCCTACTCCACGGTGAAGTTGGCGTGCATGCCTTCGACGAAGTGGCTCTCGACCTCGCCGTCCTCCTCCTCGACGATGTTGCAAAGCAGGACGTAATCGCCGGCCTCGAGGTCGACGGTCAGCTCCGCCGTGTCGCCGGCTTCAATGTCTTCCACCTCGTCGACAACGCCGTCAGCCTCTTCGTCGAAGGCACCGTCGTCGTCCACCGGCACCTCGTCGGCGGACGCTGCCTCCACCACCAGAAACTCGTGCGTCTCGCCCCCCTGATTGTCAAGGGCGAACGTCACCTCACCCGCTTCGACCGAGTCCTCCGCTGGATCAACGATGAACTCGGAGAGCACCACATCGACCTCCGCGCCCTCGTCGTCGTCATCGTCCCCACAGCCGGCCGCAGACAACAGCAGAACGGCAATCGCCACCATCGGCCACTTGATCCCTCTCATAACCCCTCCTTCAACTGCACGACAGAGCACGGACCGTGTGTCCCTGCCAGTGTCGAGCGCGGTCGGGTAACCGGGTAGAGGCGAAGGTCCAGATATCGCACGCAGAACGGCCGCTCGGTGCGTCCGCAGTGGCCCGGGTCTGCGGTCGGCGGGCGAGGGAATCGCTCGGAGAATGCCGTCATGGAATCTTGACGCCACGGCGCACCCCAGGCATTCTTGCTGTCAGGAAACCTTGACGACTTGGAGCTACAGTGCAATGCGTGCCGAGGCGAGTGCATCCCAAGACGGTCGACGAGCTTCCCGAATGGCTCTCCGAGCTAAAGGGCTACGAGGTGATCCTGCCCGCGCTCAGCGACAGCGCTGGCAGCGAGACCGCAACAAGCGCGTGGCACGTCAGCATGGCGTTGCCGCAGGACGTGTCCACCGCAACTGATCGCATCGACCCGCTCGTGATGCTGGTGGCGCTCGCGTACGGCCGCGCTCGGGTTGAAGACAAGATGTTCGAGGTCGTGCGCGCTTGCCGGGACGACGGCAAGTCATGGACCCAGATCGGTGAAGTTCTCGGCGTCAGCAAGCAAGCAGCGTGGGAGCGATTCTCCGGCGAGGATTGACTCGACCGAGCGCGCCATATCTGCCGATCTCGCGCACCCGGCGAATACGCGGAACGCGCCAGAACGCGAGCACAGATCATCTGCACCAGAACGTCGGGCCGTCGCGCCGTGGGGGAGAGCACCGAACGGCGCCTCTGTGTCCATCGGCGCCGCTTCCGGGTCGCGACTGATCGACGGTTCGCGCGCCGCCCGAGGCCGCGGAAGGCATACAGATCGCAGTACCGAACCCCGCGGCCGCTGGCCACCCCTGACCTTCGTGCTCGTCAGGCGGCGCGGCGACCGTGAGGTAGGGGTCGGGCCGGGGCGCGGTGTGTTTCTTTCGAAGCGTCCGTTTCCCCAGCCCGCACCTCCGAACCGGACGTGCGTGTTCCCACGCATCCGGCTCTCCACGAGCCCATGTCTTTGGGCCAACGCCCATTGATGCAGCTTGGTCTGGATCCCCAGTACCCGGGCTTCGGCCTCGGTGAGGTCGGGCCAAGGTGCGTCGGTGTTCACCGGCGACCTCCTGGCATTCCGGTCCCACAACTGCGAACTCGCTGTCCCCCTTCGCCATGTACGTGGCTTTCCCACGCTCGGACTACTACGAGGACTCCGCCCCGTCGTCGGGCCATCAGCAGACGGCGTGCCTTGCCGCTACCGGCCCGGCTGGCCGGCAGGAAGGCG
>DASQTR010000056.1:0-2126 GCA_035641795.1 Ilumatobacter sp. | reverse complement strand
CGCCGCCGTCGACGCCGCCCGTACCGCCTTCGAGCAGTCGGGCTGGGCTGAGATGCCGAGCCGCAAACGCTCGGAGAGGCTGCGCGCGATCGCCGCCGAGATCGAGGCACGGGCCGACCGGATCAGCAGCTTCGAGGCGTTCGACACCGGATTGCCGGTCACACAGGCGCGTGGCACGGCGTCGCGGGCGGCGGAGAACTTCCGCTACTTCGCCGACGTGTGCTCGGCGATGCACGAGGACGCGTTTCGCTCCAATGCGCAGCTCGGTTACGTCATCCGCCGCCCGCGCGGGGTGGCCGGGCTGATCACGCCCTGGAACGTGCCCTTCATGCTCGCCACGTGGAAGATCGCGCCCTGCTTGGCGGCGGGCTGCACGGTCGTGCTCAAGCCGGCGGAGCTGTCGCCTCTATCGGCCAGCCTCCTGCCGGAGATCATGGAGTCGGCGGGCTTGCCCCCGGGCGTGTTCAACATCGTCCACGGCGTCGGCGAGGAGGCGGGTGCGGCGCTCGTCGCCCATCCCGACGTGCCGGTGATCTCGTTCACCGGCGAGACCGTCACCGGCAAGGTGATCATGAAGTCGGCGGCCGACCACCTCAAGGCGCTGTCGATGGAGCTCGGTGGCAAGTCGCCGTGCATCGTGTTCGCCGACGCCGACCTCGAGCCTGCCCTCGACAGCGCGCTGTTCGGCGTCTTCTCGCTCAACGGCGAGCGCTGCACCGCCGGCTCGCGCGTGCTCGTCGAGCGCCCGATCTACGACGAGTTCGTCGAGCGACTCGCTGCACGGGCGGCGGCGATCAGCGTCGGCGATCCCGCCGATCCCGCCACCGAGCTCGGCGCGCTGATCTCGACCGAGCACTACGAGCGGGTCATGTCGTACGTCGCGGCGGGGCGCGAGGAGGGCGCCCGCGTGGTCGCCGGCGGCACACGGCCGGAACACCTGCCGGTCGGCAACTACCTCACGGCGACGGTCTTCGCCGACGTGACGCCCGAGATGCGGATCTTCCGCGAGGAGATCTTCGGGCCGGTGGTGTGCGTCACGCCGTTCGACGGCGAAGAGCAAGCCGTCACGCTGGCGAACGCCACCAAGTACGGGCTCGCCGCCTACGTGTGGACCAACGACCTGCGCCGCGGTCATCGCCTCGCCCACCGCATCGAGAGCGGCATGCTGTGGCTCAACTCGCACAACGTGCGCGACCTGCGCACGCCGTTCGGTGGCGTGAAGCAGAGCGGTCTCGGCCGTGAAGGCGGAGAGCACAGCATCGACTTCTTCACCGACACGACGATCGTGCACGTCGCGCTCGGCGACACGCACGTTCCGCGCTTCGGCCTGCCGGCTTGAAGGGCCGCTCCCTTGGAGGTTGCATGGCTACGTTCCCTCACCACGCCGACATGGTCGGCAGCATGCTGCGCCCGAAGCGGCTCGCCGATGCCCGCGCCGAGTGGCGTGAGGGCCGGTTGTCCGCCGACGAACTGCGCTGGATAGAGGACGATGCGATCACCGAACTGGTCGCCAAGGAGGAAGCGGTCGGCCTGCCCGCGGTCACCGACGGCGAGTTCCGCCGCGACTGGTGGCACCTCGATTTCCTCGCCGCGCTCGGCGGAATCGGCACCGCCCAGCGCGAACGCCCGAAGGACTTCTCTGGGGAGGGCGAGAGCCCACCCATCCCGATCGTCGTCGGCAAGGTCCACCTCGACCAACCGATCTTCATCGACGCCTTCACGTTCCTCGCCAACGCGGCAACGACGGCGATCCCCAAGATCACCATCCCCGGACCGGGCATGGCGAACCTCATGGGCGGGTCCAAGGTGATCGACCGCACCGTGTACCCAGACCTCGACCGCTTCTGGGACGATCTCGTCAGCGCGTACCGCGCCGAGGTCGACGCGCTGTACGCCGCCGGCTGCCGCTACCTCCAGATGGACGACGTCGGCTTCGCATACCTGTGCGACCCCGATTTTCGAGAGCAGATGGCCGGCCGCGGCGAGGATGCCGACGAGCTCGTGATCCGTTACCGCGACGCCATGAACGCGGTGATTGCCGGCCGCCCCGGCGACCTCGTCGTCTCGACGCATATGTGCCGCGGCAACTTCCGCAGCCGGTGGGTTGCGAGTGGCGGCTACGAGCC
>DASQTR010000055.1:0-4413 GCA_035641795.1 Ilumatobacter sp. | reverse complement strand
ACGGGGCAGCGGGGGGCGTTCACCTCCGCCGATCCGACGCGCGACCTCCACGCCGTCACCGGCTGGGCGCTCGAACACGGCGCCCGTCTCGACGCGCTGTCGGTGTCGCGCCCGACGCTCGAGGACGTCTTCCTGGGTATGGCCGACGTGGAGGAGGTGGAGCCGTGACCGAGGCGATCGGTTGGCCGTCGACCGCGAGCCTGATGTCACGCCAGATCCACGCCCAGCTCCGAAGTTTCTGGCGCACGCCGATCGCGCTGTTCTTCACGATCATGCTGCCGCTCGTCATGCTCGTGCTGTTCAACGCCCTGTTCGGCGACGACATGGTGGAGACACCGGAGGGCCTCTGGCCGGTCAATCAGTTCTATACGGGAGGCCTGGCGGCGTTCACGGCCGTCAGCGCCACGTACACGAATCTCGCCAACATGGTGCCGATCCGGCGCGAGGAGGGTGTGCTCAAGCGTTGGCGCGGCACGCCGCTGCCGACGAGTGTTTACCTCGCCGGCTTCGTCGGATCGGCGTTCGTGCTGGCCGCGGTGGGGACGATGATGATGCTGGCGATCGGCGTCGTCGCCTACGACCTGGAGATCGAGGCCGGCAAGGTGCCTGCGATGGCGCTGACGTTCCTCGTCGGCGTGTGCAGCTTCGCCGCGCTCGGGCTGGCGGTCGCCGGGCTGATCCCCAACGCGCGTTCGGCTGCTGCGGTGGCGAACGCCACCATCCTCCCTCTGGCCTTCGTCTCCAACGTCTTCATCCCGATGGAGGATCCGCCGCAGTGGCTCGAGACGCTCGGCAACATCTTCCCGCTCAAGCCGTTCGTGGTCAGCTTCCAGGACACGCTCAACCCGCTCGTGCAGGCCCCGGCGTTCAACTGGGACAAGCTTGCGTTGGTCGCCCTCTGGGGTGTGGGCGGTGCCGTCGTGGCGGTCCGCTATTTCCGATGGGAGTCGGGGCCGGGCACGACGCCGACGCGCGAGCGTCGCCGCTCGCGCGTTCAGGCGAGTGCGTAGCAGGCCACCGCTGCTGCGGCGGCGGCGTTGAGGGAGTCGACCCCGTTCGCCATGGGAATCCGCACGGGCGTCGCCATCCCCAGCAGCTCGGCGGACAGGCCGGCACGTTCCGAGCCGATCACGACGCCACGACGCGGGCTCGGCGCAATCGTGGCGATGTCGGTCGCGGTGGGATCGGGCGTCAACGCGTAGAGCGTGCGGCCGGCCGATTCACGCAGGTCGTTTGCCAGCCGGGGGGTTCGGGCGTGCGGCAGCGTGAACGCCGTGCCCATCGCGACCCGCAGTGCACGCCGGGCGAGCGGATCGGCGCTGGAATGGTCGAGCACGAGTCCGTCCCATCCGAACGCCGCCGCGTTGCGCACGATGGCGCCGACGTTGGCCGGGTTGTCGACGCCCTCGACGATCACGAGCCGGTCGCAGCGCGCGAGGAGCTCTTGGGCTGACGCTCGCGGCGGACGGTGGAACAGGGCCACGATCGGTTGTGGAGTACCGAGACCGGTGACGAGCCGGCGCACCTCGTCGCCGCCGACGTACACGTCGACGCCTGCGTCGACGAGGCGCTGCGCGACATGCGGGAGCCGCGCACCGTCGGCGAGGGCGCCGAACGGCCGGCACCCGGCGTCGAGCGCACGGGCCACGACGAGGTCGCCCTCGGCCAGAAACAGACCCGAGCCGCCGTCGTCCCGCTTGTCATCACGGTTCGCGAGACCACGTTCATTGAGGCGGAACTGCGTCAACCGCTCGTCGCGGGCGTCATCAACCGGCACGAACATGAGCGCATCAGTAGAGGTATGGGAAGCCGGTCCAGTCGGGGCGGCGTTTCTCGAGGAACGCGTCCCGGCCTTCCGCCGCCTCGTCGCTGGCGTAGGCGAGCCGGGTTGCTTCGCCTGCGAACAGTTGCTGGCCGACCAAGCCGTCGTCGATCAGGTTGAACGCGTACTTCAGCATCCGCTGTGCGGTCGGTGACTTGCCGCAGATCTCGCTCGCCCACGCCAGCGCGGTCGTCTCCAGCTCGGCGTGCGGAACGACGGCGTTGACGCCGCCCATCGAATGCATCTGCTGCGCCGTGTACTCGCGCCCCAGGAAGAAGATCTCGCGCGCGAACTTCTGGCCGACGAAGCGGGCGAGATACGCCGATCCGAAACCGCCGTCGAAGCTGGCGACATCGCTGTCGGTCTGCTTGAAGCGGGCGTGTTCGGCGCTCGCCAACGTCAGATCGCACACGACGTGGAGACTGTGCCCACCGCCCGCCGCCCATCCCGGCACAACGCAAATGACGACCTTGGGCATGAAGCGGATCAACCGCTGGCACTCCAGGATGTGCAGCCGCCCTGCGCGGCCCGCGTCGATCGTGTCGGCGGTCTCGCCTTCGGCGTACTTGTAGCCGTCCTTGCCGCGGATGCGCTGGTCGCCGCCGCTGCAGAACGCCCATCCGCCATCCTTGGGCGAGGGCCCGTTGCCCGTGAGCAGCACGCAGCCGACGTCGGTGGTCATGCGCGCATGGTCGAGGGCGGCGAAGAGCTCGTCGACAGTGTGCGGGCGGAAGGCGTTGCGCACCTCCGGCCGGTCGAAGGCGATGCGGACGACGCCGACGTCGTTGGCGCGGTGGTAGGTGACGTCGGTGAAGTCGAAGCCCGGCACAGCGGTCCACGCCGACGGATCGAAGATCTCCGAAACTGGGTTCGTCATCCTCCCCATGTTGGCCGCTGGCCGTGCCTGCGCCGCATACTCTGAGCTGTGCTGACGATCGTGCCAGTGGAGGGGATGCCCGAGGTCCTGCCCGGTGCCGACCTGGCGGCGCTCATCACTGAGCATGCGGAGCTCGCCGACGGCGACATCGTCGTCGTCACGAGCAAGATCGTGTCCAAGGCCGAAGGCTGCACGGTCGAGCTGTCGGCGGTCGCGCCGTCACAGTTCGCCACCGACTGGGCGACGCGCTGGAACAAGGATCCACGTGTCGTCGAGGTCGTGCTGCGCGAGTCGTCGCGCATCGTGCGACAGGTAGCTGACCTACTCATCACCGAAACCCGGCACGGCTTCGTGTGTGCCAACTCGGGTGTCGACCAATCGTCGAGCGGTGCGGCAGGCCGTGTGCTGGTGCTGCCTCCCGACCCCGACGCGTCGGCTCGCCGGCTGCGAGCGGCACTGCGACGAGACGGACGCGACGTGGCCGTGATCGTGACCGACACGTTCGGCCGCCCGTGGCGCGAAGGCCAGACCGATGTCGCGATCGGCGTGGGGGGCATCAAGCCGATTCGGAGCTACATCGGCCAGCGTGACCCGCATGGCTACGAGTTCCACGTGCAGGAGATCTGCGTCGCCGACGAGGTCGCCGGCGCCGCCGAGCTGGTCAAGGGCAACCTCAGCCGGGTGCCGGTGGCGATCGTGCGTGGTTACGAGTGGGAGCGCGACGACAGTGCGTCGATGGCGACTGTGATCCGGGAGGCGAGCCGCGACCTGTTCAGGTGAGCGAGCTCACGCAAGCGGGTCAGGACGGCCGATCGCGGTCACGACCGTCTGCCAGGCGAGATCCACCTGCGCAGGCGAGAGCGGTGGACCGTCCCGCCCTGCGGCGGCACCAGCGGCCCAGTCGTGTACATGGCGGCCATCGACCGCAGTCGTACCGGGCAGTGCCTCGACGCTCGAGGGCGCGTCGACCTCGTTCATCCCCCAGTACATGTTGATGAGGCGATCACTCGTCATCCCGCAGCGGCGAAGCGCGTCGTCCAGAGCTCCGCGCAGGATCGCCGCGGCAGCCACGGCGCGCGCATCCGGATCGGTGATCGGTCTCGGCAGCGGATCCATCGACGTCACCATCGCGAAGATGCCCGCGGGACCGATCAGGACGTGCTCGACGCCGCCCAACCGCTCGTGGCCGATCTCGTAGACGACGCGCCAGGGCGGCGAGTCGAGGGCGCGCAGGGCGTTGCTGGTCAGGCGAGCGGCAGGCGCCGCCGGCAGCTCGTCGGCGACCGCGCCACCCTCTTTGAACCGGCGTCGCGCCCACACCAGGGCGACCGGTACGACGATCGCCACAAGCAGGACGGGGATGACGATGCCCGGGCCCATTCGTCGCCCATCATCGCGCGAATGCCCTGATCGCGTGCCGGATTCGGCGCGTCAGCGGAGCGCAGCGCGAGCGATTCCCGGTACGACTGTTCCAGTTCGAGAATTGACCAGCGCCGTGATGCTCACTAGGTTTCCGCACGCCAGCAATGGGCGCCGGCAAAAGGGGGAACCTCTCATGACCGCACCTGATCAGGAACCGATCGACCTCGTCGACGCACTGAGCACCGGCCGGATCAATCGGCGGGATTTCATGCGGAAGGGCATGTTGCTCGGTCTCTCGATCCCGACGCTTGCGGCGCTGGCGACGGCCTGCGGCGGCGATGACGACGACGAC
>DASQTR010000054.1:0-13123 GCA_035641795.1 Ilumatobacter sp. | reverse complement strand
GCTGTCCGAGATACCCATGCCGGCTCTTTGCCCGCTGAGCCGGACGGTCAAACCTGATCGGGTGACAAACCGCGCACGTATGCGGGTACTCGGCGGTGTTGTCTCGACGAAAGGCGTCACCGCGCCCGCACGAGCGTGTTGTGCGATTCTCAGGTGATGCTCGTATCGAGCGTCGTTCCCTGCGTGATGCCGTGCTGGGTCGAGGCGTCGTAACTGTCGCTCGCTTGCTGGAGATCTTGCTTGACCTTCTCGAACGCCGCCCACGCATCTGCCTGTGACATGCCCACGAGCGTGTCCTCGAAGTTGTCGAGGTGCTGCTTCACGAGGTCGTAGTGCCCCATCTCGTGAGCCATCAGCGCGCTCGACCAGCGGTCCCATTCGGCGCGCACGGCGTCGTTGGCGTCGCTGCGCTTTGCCCACGCCGGCGTCAGCACCTCGAGGTCGACCGTGAGCGTCCCCCCGGTGACGAGCTGGCTGTCGTCCCACGAGAGGTTGAGAACTGGATTCCAGCTGCAACGACCCGCCTCGTCCTGCGCCCATCCGTCCATCTCGTCGTAGAGGTCCTGGAGCGTGTCACCCCAGAGCTCGGCGATGTCGCCACCAGCTTCGTTCCATGTCGTCATGACGCGATGGTGCGCGATCGGCCGACGTGTCGCAGGCACGTTCGGGCAGCGAGAGGGGCAGGTGCGCGCCGGAGTGACACAGTCCGGCCGCCCGTTTCGTTCGTAGCCCGTTCGGGTACGGAGGCGACCGTGGCACACCGGCTCGACCTCGACGACCCTGCCGTCAGTGACAAGGACCGTACGACCGACGTGAACGACCGCCACACTCCGTTGCGGCGGACATGGATCGTCGGTTGGCACGAGCTGGGCCAACTGGCCGTCGCCTACGTCGCGATGACCGCCGTCTTCGCGGTCGTGGGTTGGGTGGCGTTCGGCGACGACCGCCGGTGGTGGCTCGTCGACGTCGACGATCGAGTCGCGCGATGGCTGACCGACCAGCGCACCGACCCGCTCGACACGGCGACGTTGATCGGCTCCTGGATGTCCGAGACCGTCACCAAGATCGCCGTCACCGCCGTCGTCGTGCTCATCCTCCTGCGTTGGTTGCACCGCTGGTACGAGGCGCTCGTCGTAGCGGTGGCGCTGATCCTCGAGGCGATGGTGTTCATCACGTCCACGTACATCGTCGGGCGCCCGCGACCGTCGGTTCCGCCCCTGGACGAATCGCCGGTCGATTCGAGCTTCCCGTCGGGGCACGTGGCTGCCGCCGTGTGCTACGCCGCGATCGCGATCGTCGCGGGGCGCAACTGCGCACGGCGGTGGGTCGTCGTCACGCTGTGGACCGTCGCCGTGGTCACGCCGTTCATCGTCGGCGTCTCGCGCATGTACCGCGGCATGCACTTCATGAGCGACGTCGTCGCCGGGATGATCCTTGGCGTGGTATCCGTCCTCGTGACACTGCTCATTCTCACGCCCGCCGAGCGCGCCCGCCGCGCGAGCACGCTCACGCCCCCCGGCGAGCGTGCCGAGACCGAACTCGATTCCGTGCATGGAGGCATCTCATGACGTACCTCGCTGTCCTCGCCAACACCAAGAAGCTGGCGCCCGGCGATCGCAAGCAGTTGCAAGCGGCGATCGAGGACGCGCCATTCGCGAAGGTCGAGTGGCTGATGATCCGCAAGGGCTCGGAGGCCAAGCAAGCCGCTGCCAAAGCGGTCGCGCACGGTGCCGATGTCGTGCTCGCATGCGGCGGTGACGGCACGGTGCGGGCCGCCGCCGAGGCGCTCGTCGGCACCGACACGGCGCTGGCGGTGATGCCGGCGGGTACGGCCAACCAGTTCGCCAACGCGATGTCGATCCCCGAGGACATCACCGAGATGCTGTCGCTGCTGACGACCCGTCAGATGCGGACGATCGACACCGGTCGCTGCAACGGCATGACGTTCCTCGTGATGGCCGGCATCGGTTTCGATGCGGCACTGATCGACGCCGCGGACGACGACAAGGACCGGCTGGGCATGGTCGCCTACCTACGGGCCGGGGCCAAGGAGGTACGTAAGCGTAAGCCGTTTCCCGTCGAGGTCGAGATCGACGGCGACAAGGTGTTCGACGGCGACGCTTCGTGCGTGCTCGTCGCCAACATCGGCACGCTGAAGGGGTTCGAGGCGTTTCCCGACGCGATCCCGACGGACGGCACGCTCGACGCCGCCGTCGTCACGGCCTCGGGGGTGCGCGAATGGGCCGGGCTGATGGTGAGCGCGGTCCGCCATCGGCAGCATCTGTCGGGCCGGGCCGATCTCCACGCCGGCAGGACGATCACGGTGCGCACCCCGAAGAAGCATCGCTTCGAGCTCGACGGCGGCGTGAAGGGCGAGACGAAGAAGCTCGAGTTCGAAGTCGTACCGGGCTCGCTCATGGTTTGCGCTCCGCCGGTCACCGCAGCCGCCGCAGTGGCCTCCTAGTCCGAGCACGGCGTTCCCGGTGCGTCAGAATGCGGAACTGAGCACCTTCGGGCGCGCACAATTCGGGCGCGAACCGACCAAGGAGGAGTGGGCATGACCAAACTGCCGAAGATCGTCGCCATCGTCAACATCGCAGCCGGAGCGCTGATGATCGTGCTCGGGGTCGCCACCTACTACGTCGTCCAGCGCGAACTGGCCGACGAGAACATCGTCGTATCGGACGACGCCGACAACTTCGCAGGTGAGCCGGTGGAGGGTCCGTTGACCGCGTACTCGGAGGCGATGGTGATCAAGGAGCACGCGCTCGACATCGGCGGCGGCAAGACCTACGCCGAGTTGCCACAGGACGACCCCACGCGCGACACCGTGATGACCGCGTCGTTCCTGCGCGCGTCACTGTTCACCTCCGTCGTCGCATTCGGCGTGGCCGCCCTGGTGGCGGGGTTGGGTGTGCTGTTCATCCTGCTCGGCTTGGCACTACTGGGCATCCTGCGCCGCCTGCCCCTGACGCAGGTGGCGCCGACGGGCACACCGGTCGTGGACGACACGGCTGCCCCTGCGGCCGACGACGAGTACATCGTCCCGCAAGGCATGGCTTGACCCGGCTTGCTCCCTGCTCGTCAGCCGGCGATCGTGTCGGCGCGATGGTCGGCCTGCCATAGGAACGGCCGTGACCGAGATGACGGCGACCTTCGAGGGCAACGGGTAACGCTCGGCGAGGGTGGCGCAGTTGGGCACCGCTCGACCAGGGGCCCCCGTGTACCGTTCCGGCTCGCATGGCGCAGCTGATCCTCGGTCCCGTCCTCCGCCACGTCGACGAGACCTCGGCGACGATCTGGCTGGAGACCGATGCGCCGGCGACCGTCGACGTGCTCGGGCACACGGCGCGAACGTTCTGCGTTCGTGACCATCACTACGCGTTGGTGATCGTGGAAGGGCTCGCGCCCGGCGACTCCATCCCCTATGAGGTCGCACTCGACGGCACGGTCTGTTGGCCACTACCCGACGACCCGTTCCCGCACTGTGTGATCCGGACGCTCGACGATGGTGTCAAGCGTGTGCTGTTCGGCTCGTGCCGCACGGCAGCCCCGCACGAGCCGCCCTACACGTTGGCACTCGAGCACGATCCACGTGGCCGCGGCGTCGATGCGTTGCGAGAGCACGCGCTGGCGATGATGCACCTCCCTCCCCGTGAGTGGCCCGAGCTGGCGTTGTTCCTCGGCGACCAGGTCTATGCCGACGACTCGTCGCCGGAGACGCGCGAGCGCGTCGCCGAACGGCGCGAGGGCACGCCGGTCGAGGGACTGCCCAGCGAGCTGGTCAACGACTTCGACGAGTACTGCTGGCTGTACCACGAATCGTGGAGCCCAGCGGTCGAGCGCTGGTTCCTGTCGGTCGTGCCGACGGCGATGATCTTCGATGACCACGAGATGATCGACGACTGGAACATCTCCGACTTGTGGGTGCGTGACATCCGCGCCGAGCCGTGGTGGACGGAGCACGTCGTCGGTGGACTGATGTCGTACTGGATCTACCAGCACCTCGGCAATCTGGCGCCGAGTGAGATCCGCGCCGAGGGCATGCTCGACCGGCTGGTCGAACTCGGCGACGGTGAGGAGTATCTCCGCGAATGGGCGCTCCAGTCCGAGCAGTTCACGCCGGTGGGAGGCGGGTACCGCTTCTCCTTCGCGCGCCGGCTCGGCGATGTCGCCGTGGTGATCATCGACTGCCGCAACGGGCGGGTACTCCAGCCGGGCGCACGGTCGATGGTCGACGAGGACGAATGGGCGTTCGTGGTGGAGCGCTGCATGGCCGACGCCAGGCACGTGCTGATCGGGACGTCACTCCCGGTGTTCGTCGTCGGCGGCGTGCACGATCTCCAACGGTGGAATGAGCGTCTGTGCGATGGCGCGTGGGGACGGCCGGGTCGCCGGCTGGGCGAGAAGTATCGGCGTGAGCTCGATCTGGATCATTGGCCGGCCTTCGGCCGTTCGTTCGCGGCGATGGTTGCGCTGCTCGCCGATGTCGGGAACGCGTCGCGCGCGGCGAGGCCGGCGTCGATCTCTGTGCTCTCCGGCGACATCCATTTCACCTATCAGAGCAAGATCG
This sequence comes from Ilumatobacter sp., assembly GCA_035641795.1. GTDB lineage: Bacteria > Actinomycetota > Acidimicrobiia > Acidimicrobiales > Ilumatobacteraceae > Ilumatobacter. The sequence goes on along the minus strand of DASQTR010000054.1, from coordinate 8,550 downwards.
AGTTCCCTGCCCAGTGCGACGTGGCGACGCCTGTGCACCAGTTGGTGAACTCGCCGATGCGGAACGCGTTGAGACCGCACGAGCGAGCGACGATCAGGTTCGCGCTCTCGCGCGCCGGACGCGCGATCGCCAGGGCGCTGCGCCGATCGGTCCGCGAACAGCCCACAAAGGTGACGTGGCAGTTGGATCACGGGCCTGTGTTCGACAACTGCGTCGGCGAGCTCACGTTCGAGGGGGAAAATGCCAAGCTCTGCATCGAACGCGCGCTCGTCGGCGACGACGACGAGAACGAGATCGAGATCGTCTTCGAGGTCGACCTGACGGCGAACCGGCAACCCGACTAGGCCCTTCCACAGAACGGAGCAATGACCATGGAACCAATCGAGCCTCTCGACCGCACGTTCCGACACGCACAACGCGTCATCGCAGGTATCACGCCAAACCAGTACGACAACGTCACACCGTGTTCGGAGTGGAACGTGCGCCAGGTGCTCGAGCACGCGATGGGTGTTGTCGCCGGCATGGGACAGGCCCTGGTCGGCGCTCAGCGGACTGAGTTCGTGCTGGCGGACGACCCCGGCCACCAGTTCGAGCAGATTGCGTCCGACGCGATCGCGGCGTGGCGCGCCGACGGCGTGCTCGACCAGGTCGTCAACTTCGGGGCCGGCCCGATGCCAGGCAGGGTGTACGCCAACATCAACCTGCTCGATACCGCCACACATACGTGGGACTTGGCGGTCGCGACCGGTCAGGACGCGACCCTTCCCGATGACGTCGCGGTCGCGGCATACGAAGCGAGCCAGATGATCGTCTCACCAGAGATCCGCACGGGACGCTTCGGTGCCGAGGTAGCCGCGCCAGCAGACGCCGACCCGACGCAGCGGTTGGTCGCGTTCCTCGGCCGGACGCCCTGATCTCTCGGGCCGCGAGCTGATCAGTCCGCCGGCAGGCGTAGCACGCCCAGCAGGCGACCGGTCGGGTCGGTGACCACGCGTTCGGTCACCTTGCTCGCGCGCAGACCGTTGAAGGCCTCGTCGAGAAGAACGTCCGGACGGATCGTCGTCGGGCCAGCGCGCATCGCATCCGCGAGGGGCCGGCTCAACCCGCCCGCGTCGAATGGAACGAGTCCCATGACGACACCTGCGTCGTTGACGACGACGCAGTGGTGCCAGCCATCGCGCGACTCGAGGGAATCGATGGCGTGCTCCAGCGTGGCGTCGACGTGGCACATCGGCGCGTCACGCTCCATCGCCGACATCACGCGCGCCGGCTCGTCAGAGCGCCGCACCGTGGGCCGCGCCGAGGCGAGCCAATACGCCTTGCCGCCGACGAAGTCGGAGACATCGTCGAAACCGAGCTGCTCGAGTCGCCACGCGGCTCGCGGGCTCAGATCTCAAAGCGAGTCCCAGCAGTACACGACGACGGGGCGGCCCCGATCGAGTGCGCCGACCGTCGATGCGTCGACATCCTTGAGCGGAAGGCTGATCGCGCCCGGCAGGTGTTCCTCGTCGTACTCGTTCCTTGGAAGCACCTCGACCAGCTGCGCGCCTGACGCGAGCAACGTGTCGAGACCAGGCAGATCGACCTCTGTGGGCATCAGGGCGAGCATTCCCGCGCGGCCGTCGGGCGAAACGTCGATCAGGGATGGCTCAGAGCCGGCGGCGCGTCCTCGACTTCGAAGAACAGCTGGTCGGCGTAGCACCACCACCATCCCTCGCCCGGCTCGAAGGAACGGATCAGTGGGTGCCCGGGGTGCTCGCGCCAGTGCGCGGTGGCGTGACGGTTCGGTGAGTTGTCGCAGCAACCGATGTGGCCACAGGCTTGGCACATCCGCAGATGCACCCAGCGTCCGCCGACGCGAAGGCAGTCCTCACACCCGTCGCTCGATGGACTGACCTCGGCGACGGTGTCGAGATGCGTGCACGTCTCACTCATGGGACGATCGTAGGCCGGCGAGCGGTGCCGTCGCAGGGCGTGGTTGCGGCGCTACCCTCAGTTGTGTGTCCGATCGGCGGGCGAGCACGCTCCTCCTCTTGCTGGCCGGCGCGTTGACCGCTTGTAGCTCGACCGCTCGGTCGGAAGGGCCCGACGGCACCGCCGCGCGCGCTACCACCACCACCGTCGTCACCGGGACGACGGACCCACCGCGGACGGCAACATCGACCACCTCGTCGTCTATTACGTCCCCGACTACGTCACCCAGCACGAGCACCTCGACCACGGGCGCCCCGACCAGCACGTCGGCCAGCACGTCGACCAGCACGTCGACGACCAGTACGACGACGACCAGTACGACGACGACCACGACCACCGTCCCGCTGGACGTCTACGACGTGACGTGCGTCGTGATGGTGCAGCCCGGGGACACGTTGCTCGCAATCGCTGACCGCTTCGCCGACGAGACGGTCGACCCCGAGACGATCAAAGCCGAGAACGGCCTCCAGAATGACGCCATCGAATTGTTCCGTTTGCTCGACGTGTGCGTCGACAACGGAATCAATGACATCACCGGCGAAGCGCGCGGCGAGCGCAACGCGGTCATCGTGCACCGCGAGGTCATCGCCCAACAGACCAAGCTCAACGAGTTGTTCGCCGGCTACGGGATCCGCGAGCTGCTCGTCGACGGCGTATCGGGACCGGTAACGCGCCAGCGGTTGTGCGCGTTCCGGCTGGCGGCCGGCCTACCGGTCAGCGCTACCGACATGGTGGCTGGCAGCGAGGAGGAGCAGATCCTCATGGCGACGCCCGCTTTGCCGATCCCGTTCACGTCGGCGATCCTCGCCGAGCGCTGGGTGTTGATCGATCGAACGTGCCAGATCATGTTCGTGGGCGAGGGCACGCAACGGTTGACGTTCGTCTTTCCGACGTCGACCGGTATGCCCGGGTTCGAGACGCGGGATCAGCTCCGGTCGCGGGCGTTCAAGTTCAATCCGGCGCTCGGCAACGGCGGCTGGCACGACAGCCTCACCTACCGGCCGCCGAGGACAACCCGCTCAACGGCAACATGTACAAGCCCCTCTACTTCGACCGAGGCCAGGCGATCCACGGTGCCAACAACGTGCCGACATCGCCCCAGAGCAAAGGCTGCGCACGGCTCCGTGTCGAGCACATGGACATGCTCATCGCCTGGCTCGGGCTTGCCGACGCCGGAGGGCCCGTGCACAACCGTGACCGGATCAACGTCGCCGTCAACGTCCAGGGCGGCTGGATCCCGCGCTGACCCGGAACACGCGAACCGTTAGCGTGCCGGCGTGCCCGCGGGCGGCGCAGACGACAGAACGAAGGAGGGCGTGATGGCATTGCGACGAGGGCGCGGTGGGGACGACGACAAGGGTCGCCGCTTCCAGATGCGCGAGAAGATGTTCTCGATCGGCGACGACTACTGGATCGAGGACGACTCCGGACAGCGGGCGTTCCGCGTCAACGGCAAGGCGATGCGCCTGCGCGACACGTGGGCGCTCGAAGACACGTCCGGCAATGAAGTGGCGACGATTCGCGAGAAGAAGCTCTCGATCCGCAACACGATCACCATCGATCTCGGCGGACGCGAGGCGAAGGTGAAGAAGGCGTTGATCGGACTGCGCGATCGGTTCGAGGTCGAGGTCGACGGCGGTCAGGATCTGAAGGTCACGGGCAACATCGTCGACCACGAATACGACATCGAGCGCGATGGCGACGAGATCGGCAAGGTCTCGAAGAAGTGGTTTCGCATGCGCGACACGTACGGTGTCGAGGTCCACAACCCGCTCGATGTTCCGCTCGTGCTCGCAGTCGCGGTGGCCGTCGACGCGATGGCTCACGACGTCGGCTGACCCGTCTTTGGACACTTTGACGGCGTCAGACCCGCGATCGGGTTACGTCGACCGGCACGCCGTTCAGGCGGGCATTGCCGGACAAGGGATCCAGCACCGCGCCGTCGACGAGGCGATTGATGTTGACACCTGGTCGACGTTCGGCAACCGCCAGCCGCGCCCCGTCGGCGTCGTGTCCCCATCCGTGCGGCAGCGACACGACGCCGCGCATCACCTCGTCGCTCACCTCGACGAGCGCGGTCACCTGTCCGGAATCCGAACGAACGTCGGCGCAATCGCCCGAGCGCAGCCCACGCTGCTCGGCGTCGTCGGGATGGATCAGCAGCGTGCAGCGCTCCTTACCCTTCACGAGCACGTCGATGTTGTGCATCCAGCTGTTGTTCGAGCGGAGGTGGCGACGACCGATCATCAGCAACCCGTCCGGCGGATCGATGCCGGCCAGAACCGATGCCACCGAACCCACGATCTCGGTGGGAGCGAGTTCGACCTTCGCCGACTTTGTTCGCAGGTTCCCTGGCAGGCGCGGCGTGAGCGGTCCGAAGTCGATTCCGTGTGGGTTGTCGAGCAGCGCCTGGAGGCTGACGCCGTCCGTCGCACCGAACCCGTCTCCCCATGGTCCGGTTCGTACCAGCGCGTCGACCATCAATTCCTCCGGACTGGCACCATCGAGCATCGATCGGAGCTCGGCCGCATCGCGCCCCTGCACGTTCGACTGCGGATTGGCGACCGCCTGTTCGAGCACGAAGCTGATCATCTGTTCGTGCACGAGCCCAGGGTCGGCCTTGCTGCCGGCGCCGTACAGCAGCAGCGTGAGGCGCGCCAGGATGTCGCTCTCGCTCGGCGCGTCGGACGCGAAGAGCGGTGGCGAGTAGTTGGCGACCCGGCGCAGCGAGAAGCCGTAGAAGGCGGCGTCGTAGTGCGACTTCTCGAGCGGAGACGGGGGAGGCAGGATCACGTCCGCGTGGCATGTCGTCTCGTTGACGTAGGCGTCGACGCTGAGCATGAATTCGAGACCTGACAGCGCCCGATCGAGCCGCTCGCTGTGGGGCGTGCTCAGTACCGGGTTGCCGGCGATCGTGATCAGCGCCTTGATCTGGCCCGGCCCCTCGGTTTCGATCTCCTCCGCGAGCGCTCCGACAGGAAGTTCGCCGTTGGCCTCGGGCCGGCCAGAGACGCGGCTCGTCCAGCGTCCGATGCGGTAGCCGGCGCCGCCTCCGTCGCGTCGGCCCGGTCGATCGTGAGCACCCTGACCCCACATCGCGCCACCGGGTCGGTCGAGGTTGCCGGTGACCGTGTTGAGGACGTCCGTCGCCCACGACGCCACTGTCCCGCCGACGACCGTGTGCACACCGACCCGCCCGTAGACCGCGGCGGCGGGCGCAGCCGCGAGTTCCCGTGCGATCCGTCTTGTCGTCGCCGCCGGAATGCCGGTGGTTCGGGCGACGGTCTCCGGCGTGAAGCCGGCGACCGCGGCCAGCGCCTCGTCGACGCCGTTCACGTGCTCCGCCGCGTCACCGAGATCGACGAGCCCTTCCTCGTCGATGACGTTGATCAACGCGCATAGGAACAACGCATCGGTGCCCGGCCTAATGAAGAGGTGCTCGTCGGCGTTGGCGGCGGTCTTCGTGCGCCGCGGGTCGACGACCACGATCCGGCCGCCGCGCTCCCTGATCGCCTCCAGCCGCCCCGGCCAGTCGGGCGCGGTGGCGAGCGACCCGTTCGAGTCGTACGGGTTGGCGCCCAGCATCAGCAGGTAGCTGGTGCGGTCGAGGTCGGGCACGACGAACCCGAACGGGTCGCCGTACATGAGGCCCGACGACACATGCCTCGGCATTTGGTCGACCGTCGATGCCGTGAACACGTTGCGGGAGCCGAGCGCGCGTATCAGCGGGCGACCCCAGAACAAGCCCGACATGTTGTGGGCGTTCGGGTTCCCGAGGTAGATGGCTACCGCCTGCGGCCCGTGCTCGGCGATGATCGGCATCAACCGCCGCTCGATCTCGGCGAACGCCGCGTCCCACGTCGTCTCCCGGTGCACGCCGGCCTCGCGGATCTGCGGCGCGCGAAGCCGATCAGGATCCTCGTGCAGTTGCTTCAGTGTCGAGCCCTTGGGACAGATGAAGCCGTGCGAGAACACGTCGTCACGGTCGCCACGGATCCGTTGCACCCTTCCGTCGGTCACGGTGATCTCGAGGCCGCACGTCGCCTCGCAGAGCGGGCACGTGCGGAAGTGGACGGCGCTGCCGGACATGCCTGCACGAAACCATGCTGTGGTCCGGCGCGCAAGCGGTGCTTCCACTATCAGTAGTGGTAACCGACATTGACGGGTGGCGGCGCGATCGGTGTGATGGCCACGTGAGCACGACCGACAGCACTCTCGTGGAGGTCGACGGCACGTGTGAACCGGGGTTCGAGCCGGTCGCCGACGCCTTCGTCCAGAACTTCCGATCTCGTGGCGACATCGGTGCCGCAGTCAGTGTCGTGGTGGACGGCCGCCGCGTCGTCGACCTGTGGGGCGGGGCGGCGGCGCCCGCTCGGCCCTGGCAGCGCGACACGATCGTCAACGTCTGGTCCTCGACGAAAGGCGTGGTCGCCCTTGCGGCCCAGATGCTCGTCGACCGCGGCCAACTCGACCTCGAGGCGCCCGTCGCCGAGTACTGGCCCGAGTTCGCCGCTGCGGGCAAGGCCGAGATCCCCGTTCGCTACCTTCTCAGCCACCGCGCCGGCCTGAGCGGCGCCCGCACCGCGCTGACCGTCGACGACCTGCCCGACTGGGACAAGATCACCAACGCCCTGGCAGCGTCCGAGCCGTGGTGGGAGCCGGGCACCGCGTCGGGTTATCACGCGCTCACGTTCGGATACCTCGTCGGCGAGGTGATCCGCAGGGTCAGTGGGCGTTCCGTGGGGCGCTTCGTCGCCGAGGAGATCGCCGGCCCGCTCGCCGCCGACGTGATCATCGGTCTGGACGACGACGACATCGCCCGCTGCGCGACGATGACGATGGACACCCCGCCACCGGACAGCGCCAACGCGGCGATGTTCGCCCAGCTCGATCCCGCCGTGCTGGCGGCACTCGCCAACCCGTCGATGGCGCCGCCCGGCGCGGCGGACATCGCCAACGCGGACGCGTGGCGGCGCGCCGAGATCCCAGCCACCAACGGTCACGCAACCGCAGCGGGTCTAGCCACGGTGTACGCCGTGCTCGCCCATGGCGGCGAGCACTCAGGAGTGCGGCTGCTCAGTCCAGAGGCGGCCGAGCGCATCCGAGAAGGCCAAGGACGCGGTGTCGACCTGGTGCTCGGCGTCGGCAACGCCGGGCTCCCCAACGAGTGGGCACTCGGCGTGATCCTGTCCGGACCGGAGGGCATCTACGGCCCGAACCCGCGGTCGTTCGGACACAGTGGCTACGGCGGCTCCTTCGGGATGGCAGATCCCGAGGCGCGGCTGTCGATCGGCTATGTGATGAACCACATGGGCAACAACCTCACCGGTGACCCTCGTCAGGTGGCGCTGACCGACGCGGTCTACGCCTGTCTCTGAGATGATCGAGCTGCAGGCGCACCGCATCACGCTCCAGCTCCGCGCCCACGCCGCCGACGGTGTGCCCGACGGCCGCCCGGTCGAGGGTGAGCTCGAGTGCGAGGACGGATCGATCCGTTCCTTCATCGGATGGCTCGGACTCGTCAACGAGCTCGAGCGGGTCGTGTCCGGCGCCGCCTGAAGCTCACGCACCCGACTCTCGGAGGGCGTCGCTGGGCCCGGTAGCTAGGCCTCTTCGCTCTGCTCGTCCAGGAAGCGCGCCAGCTGCAACCGGGATGAGACGCCGAGCTTGGCGTAGATACGTGACAGGTAGACCTCGACCGTACGCTCGCTGTAGTTCGTGGTCCGCGCGATCTCGCGATTGCGCATTCCTGCCTGCACGAGCCGTGCGATCTCCGTCTCGGCGGCGGTCAGCTGACCGGCGGCGCGGCGCCTTCTGCGCGGCACCTTCTCGCCGCGGTCCCGCAGCAAGGCCGCCGCCCGGCGCCGGTCCGCCTCGGCACCTAGACCGCTGAACACCTCGTGTGCCGCGAGCACCTCTCCGGTAAGGCCGGCATCGAGCGTGCCGGCGACGAGCCGTGCCAGCGCCGCCTCGTAGACGAGTCCCTCGCCGTCGGCTACCGCCGCGCTCTCGAGCGCGGAGCTCACGTCGCCGGCGACGACGCCACGGCCGCGCTGCGCCATCGCCCGCACCCAGGGGCGTGGGTCACCCTCCGCGAGCTGCTCGAGCTCGGCGAGCGCCTTGCGCGCCGCCGGCTCGTCACCGTCGTCGTGCTCCAGCTCGGCCAGCCGGAGCAGGACGTGCGGCAACCACGACGCGTCGGTCGGCCGGGCGACCGTCGCCCGCAACAGCTGGAGCGCCCCGGCGTCGTCGCCGGTGGCACGGAGGATGCCGGCGGTCGACCACGTCGATCGCGTCGCCGAGCCGCCGGCGATGGCCGGCTTGACCAGTGCCAGCGCTTCGCGCATCTCGCCGCGCGCGGTGCGGATGTCGATCTCGACGTTCCGCAGCGTCGGGCCCATGATGGCGTTGTCCGCTATCTCGACCTCGCGCCGCGCGTCACCGAGCGCAGCCAGGGCGTTGTCCCAGTCTCCGCGCATCCAATCGATCACGATCCGTGCCGCGTGAGCGCCGGCCGAATACGTGCCGCGACCGAAGGCGCCGAGCGCGGTGTCCGTTTCGTCAAGCGCGGCCGTC
>DASQTR010000053.1:0-5298 GCA_035641795.1 Ilumatobacter sp. | reverse complement strand
TCGGCCCAAATCGGTCACGACAGCGAGTGTGCCACGACTCGGCCACGCTCACCCGCCACGCGCGAGGATCGAATCGGGATGGGGACGCCTCGACGAGCCGATGGGCGATGGTGGGACCACCGCCGGTTCGGCCTCCTCGTCCAAGCCTCCACCGCCTCCGTCCCGGCCTGGGCGCCGATCGGACAGTACGCCGAGTGGTATCGAGCCCACCTCGACGGGGACGCCTGCGACACGCTGCTCCACCCCTCCCCGATGGTCGAGACGATTGCCCACCATCGTGATCGGTGGGCGCACATCGAGCACTACGACGACTTCCTCGAGTTCCTGACCTTCGACCAGTTCGATCCCGACGAATGGGCCGAGCTCGCCCGCAACGCGGGGATGTCGTACACCGTGATGGTCGCCAAGCACCATGACGGGTTGTGCTGGTGGGACGCACCCAACACCGAACGCACGGTCGTGGCCGGGGGGCCCCGACGCAACGTGCTCGCCGAGTACGCCGCCGCCTGCGACCGCGCAAACCTCGTGTTCGGGACGTATTACTCATTGCTCGACTGGAGTGACCCGCGCTACCCGGGCTGCGAGTACGTCGAGCAGGTGGTCCACCCGCACGTGCTCGATCTCGTGGATCGCTACGGCTCGCGGATGCTGTGGGGAGATGGTCACTGGGGAGGCGGCGGCAGCCACTGGCGCAGCGACGAACTGATCGACGCCGCACGGGAACGTGACCCTTCGATCCTGGTCAACGACCGCTGGTGGTCGGATGGGCAGGGCGTGCGGTCGTTCGAGTACCGCCTCCCGCCGACCACGCTTCGCGCGCCTTGGGAGATGCGACGCGGTCTCGGCGGCAGCTTCGGGTACAACCGTGCCGAGCGCGCCGAGCACCTGATGTCGTCGCGCTCGATCGTGGCGTTGCTCACCGAGGTGGTCGCCAAAGGCGGCCACCTGCTGTTGGCGGTCGGTCCCGACGCGACAGGTCGCATCCCGGAAATGCAGGTGTCGACGCTGGAGCGGGTCGGAGACTGGGTGCGCAACCACGACGACCTCGTCAACCGGTCGATGCCCTGGCAGGAATGGGGGGACGCCGGAGCGCGCTACCTCGTGGTCGACGACACCGTCCACGCCATCGACGTCGACGGCACCGGTCGGTTCGCGGCGCTCGGACACACCGCAGGGCAGGTGCGATCGGTGACTCGGATCTCCGCCGACGGCGACAACGAGGTCAGCTTCGAGCAGAACGCCGATCGGCTGACGATTGGCCATCGCCGTCATCTCGACCGCCCTGCACCGAGCGAGTCGGTCGACGTCGCCGTCTACCGCATCGCCCTCGATCCGCCCCGACCCGCGCCGATCCCGTTGTTTCCGAGCGCACCGGCGCAGCACGTGGAGCTCGCGTCGGTGCTCACCGGGGCGCGGCCAGGATCGATCGTGCAGTTGGGTGACGGCACGTACCTCGGACCGGCGCGGATACCCGACGGCGTGACGGTGCGGGGTCTGGGCCCGGCGCGGACGGTGATCGACGGCCTCGACAACCAGGCCGTCAGTGTGGGGCGCGACGCCCACCTCGAGCACTGCACGGTTCGCGGCGGCGGCATTCGCATCGTCTGGCTCCCCAAGGTCGTCGCCGTTCTCGCTGGCCCCGGCGCGGTGATGCTCGGATGCGCCGTCGACGGCCACGTCGAGGTCGCGTCGGACGACTGCCGCGTCATCTCGTGTTCGCTGACGGGTGTGGTCGCCGAGGCGGTCGACCGCGTCGTTGTGTCGCGGTCGACGTTGTCGGGCATGAACTGGGACTGCGCGGTCGAGATCGAGCTCGGCACGTCCCATCTGATCGAGAGCTGCGAGTTCCGCGACGTGCTCGACGCAGTGCGACTGACCGGCACGATCGGCGCGACGGTGCGCGGCAACCGGATCGAGGCGCGCTGGTGGGGCGTCCGCGCAGTCGATACCGAGTCGACGTTGGTCGCCGCCAACGCGATCGGTCACACGATGCGCGCCGTCGACATCGACGGCGGCACGCTTGCCGAGGTGACCGGCAACGCTGTTGCCGACGGCGACAGTGGATGCGTCATCCAGCGTGGCGCCTCCGAGACCAGCGTGTCAGGAAACCGCTGGGAGCGCTGCCGCACCGGACTGCTCGGTTGGGACGTCGGGGCCGTGCGCTACCACGGCAATGCGATCGTCGACTCCGCCGACCCCGACCACGCGGTGACGATCGGGCCGTGACCCGCCACGCTTGCCGGACTCGCTCACTGCCTAGATGTCGTTGGCTGACAAGTACTTGGCGTTGCGGTGGCGGTCTTGCGGGTCGAGCCACACCTTGCGCAGGCGGATGCTCTTCGGCGTCACCTCGACACACTCGTCTGTGGCGATGAACTCGAGCGCGTGTTCGAGCGACAGCTCGCGATGGGGCGTCAGCCTCACGGTCTCGTCCGCCGACGCGGCGCGCATGTTGGTCAGCTTCTTCTCGCGGCAGATGTTGACGTCCATGTCTCCCGCTCGCGAGTTCTCGCCGACGATCATGCCCTGGTAGACGTCGGTGCCCGGCCCCACCATCATCGTGCAGCGGTCCTGCAGGTTGAGCATGGCATAGGTCGTCGCCGATCCGGTGCGATCGGAGACGATGGAACCGCGCTCGCGGGCGCGGATGGCGCCGAACCACGGCTCGTAGCCCTCGAAGATGTGACTGAGCACACCAGTGCCACGGGTCTCGGTCAGGAACTCGGTACGAAAGCCGATCAGACCACGCGCCGGCACGAGGTACTCGAGACGCACCCATCCGAGTCCGTGGTTGACCATGTTCACCATCCGTCCCTTGCGCAGCGCCAGCAGCTGGGTCACAACGCCGAGGTGTTCGTCGGGGATGTCGATCGTGACCCGCTCGACCGGCTCACAACGCCTGCCGTCGACGACCCGCGTGACGACCTCCGGCTTGCCGACGGTCAGCTCGAACCCCTCCCGGCGCATCGTCTCCACCAGCACCGCGAGTTGCAGTTCACCGCGTGCCTGGACCTCCCACGCGTCGGGACGGTCGGTGGTGTTGACGCGGATGCTGACGTTGCCGACCAGTTCGGCGTCGAGCCGGTTCTTCACCAGGCGGGCGGTCATCTTCGCGCCGTCCCGACCCGCGAGCGGTGAGGTGTTGATGCCGAGGGTCATCGACAACGCCGGCTCGTCGACGGTGATCACTGGCAACGCGTGCGGGTCGTCAGGATCGGCCAAGGTCTCGCCGATCGTGATCTCGTCGATGCCGGCGACGGCGACGAGATCGCCGGGACCGGCTTGGTCGACCGGAACACGTGTCAGCTGTCGCGTGAGATAGAGCTCGACGACCTTCGCCCGCTGGATCGAGCCGTCGATGCGACACCACGCCACCTGCTGACCCTTGTGGATCGTCCCCTCGATCACGCGGCAGAGCGCCAAGCGCCCGAGGTACGGATTGGAATCCAGGTTGGTCACCCAGGCCTGGAGCGGTGCGCCGTCGGTGAACGTGGGGGCCGGGATCGTCGACAACACGACGTCGCAGAGCGGGGCCAGGTCGGTTCCTGCGATTGCAGGGTCGAGCGACGCCCAGCCGTCGCGGCCCGAGCAGTACACGATCGGGAAGTCGAGCTGGTGGTCGGCGGCGTCGAGGTCCATGAACAGCTCGTAGACGTCATCGACGACCTCGGCGATGCGTGCGTCGGGACGGTCGATCTTGTTGATGACGAGGATCACGGGTAGCTCACGTTCGAGTGCCTTGCGCAGGACGAACCGTGTCTGAGGCAGCGGGCCCTCGGCGGCGTCGACCAGCAGCAGGATGCCGTCGACCATCGTGAGCGCCCGCTCGACCTCACCTCCGAAGTCGGCATGCCCAGGGGTGTCGACGATGTTGAGCGTGACACCGCCCCACTCGACCGAGGTGTTCTTGGCGAGGATCGTGATCCCCTTCTCGCGTTCGAGGTCGTTGGAGTCCATCACCCGCTCGGTGATCGCCTCGTTGGCGCGGAACGCGCCGGACTGCTTCAGCAGCGAGTCGACGAGGGTCGTCTTGCCGTGGTCGACGTGGGCGACGATCGCGATGTTGCGGAGGTCGGCGCGCGTGCACAGCGAGGCGAGGGGCGTTGGAGACATGACTCGACAACGCTATCGGGCGAAGTCCGCCAGGAGCCGGAGACTAGGCAGGATGTTGCTCGAGGCGGGCGAGTGTTCGGCGTCGGGCGGCGTCGCTGAACACGAAAGCGACCGCGAACATGGCCGTGCCGACCAGTGTGATCGCCGCTCCCGACGGCACATCGGCGTACCAACTGACGTACATGCCCAGGAAGCCGCACGTGGCGCCCAGCACCGGCGACCAGAGGAGCATCGAGCCGATCGAGGTCACGAGCAATCGCAGCGTCGCCGCCGGGAGCACCAGCATGGCCGTGATCAACAGCGCGCCGATCACGCGGGCGGACACGATCACCGTGGTCGCGATCGCGACCATCAACAGCGCGTCGAGGCGGCGGACGTCGATGCCGCTGATGGCTGCCACTTCACGGTCGAACGTGGCGAACGTGAGCTCCCGCCGGTAGGCCACCACGAAAGTGGTGACGCACAACCCGAGCGCAACCATGACTGCCACGTCGGTCGTGCGTACTCCGAGCACGTTGCCGAACAGCACCGCGTCGAGCGAGCGGCCGAGTGCGCGCGATCGCGACTGGATGACGAGACCGATCGCGAACGAGGCAGTGGTAACGACGCCGATGGCGGCATCGGATCCGATGACGCCGCGCCCGGCGACGCGGGCGATGAGCAAGGCGGTCACGATGCCCCATACGCCGGCGCCCAGGAGGTAGGACGCGCCCAACGCTGCCGACATCGCCGCGCCGCCGAAGACGGCGTGCGACAGGCCGTGCCCGACGTAGCTCATCGAGCGCAGCACGACGTAGACGCCGACGAGACCACAAAGCGCGCCGGCGAGCACGGCCATCACCATCCCGCGTTGGAAGAAGGTGTAGGCGAACGGCTCGAAGGGATCGAACCCGATCGACGGCGCCATCAGCGCCCGCCCAGCAGGCGTGCGTGCAGCCCGTGCCCGGCCTCGAGCACCACCGGCATCCCTCCGTGCTGCAGCACGCTCATGGGCGCGCCATAGGTTCGCTCGAGCACATACGGGTGGAGCACCTCGGAGGGTGGGCCGTCGGCGACGACCGTGCGGTTGAAGCACACCAGTCGCGGGAGATGCGCAGCCAGGCCGTTGATGTCGTGCGTCGTCAGCACGATCGACATGCCGTCATGGTGCAGGTCGGCGAGCACGTGCAGCATCTCGTGGCGGGT
>DASQTR010000052.1:0-2800 GCA_035641795.1 Ilumatobacter sp. | reverse complement strand
GTCGAGCACGAACGCGTCGGCCTCGCCGAACGGCGCCAGCGCGCCCGTCTGGGGAGTGACGTAGCCGATCTTGATCGTGCCGCCGGTGGCCGCCGGGGCGGTCGTGGCGGCGCCCGCGCCCGGCGCGGTTGTCGCCGCCGCGCCAGCACCTGTCGCGTTCTCTGCGGTGGCGCCTGCGTCGTCGTCATCGTCGTCGCCGCAGGCGTTGAGGAACGCCGCCCCGCCGACGACCGCCGCGCCGCCGATTATGAAGCGCCTGCGCGAGATCTGGCCGGGCATGTCTGCTGAGTCGGTCACGAGTCCCCCTGTCAGATGGTGTCAGTGTTGCTCGGAACCGCAGGCGTACCCCGACGATGCTGTCACGCTGCGATCTCCACAGTGATATTTCACTCGACTGGCGCCGCTCGCGCCGAGTCGAGCACGCCGTGTCCGAGAACGCGGGGCGCCTGACACCGATGTTGGTTAGCGTCGTCGCGACATGGCGTTTCGCGACCGCTTCTACACGCCGGCGACGGCGAAGGCGATTCTGTCCTGGCGAATCGGGCTCGGTGCCGCCTTCGGAGTCGCCGCCGCACTAATCGGTGTGTCGATTCCGTTCGCAATCGTCGCGGGAGTGGCCGTCTACGCGGTCTCGGTACTGCTGGCGATGCCGCGCGGCTCGAAGCCGGCGGCGATCGACGCCTTCACGCTCAGCGAGCCGTGGCGGAGGTTGGTGCAGAACGCACAGGGCTCACAACGCAAACTGCGCGACATGATCGCGGCGGTGCCCGCTGGTCCGCTGCGGCAGCACCTCGACGCCATCAGCTCGCAGCTCGAGCACGGGCTGTCCGAGGCCTACCGTGTCGCCAAGGCGGGTGACGACATCGACGACGTGGTGCGCCGTCTCGATCCACCCGGTTTGAGATCGAAGCTGGCGACCGCGGAGCGGCGCGCCGCAGACGATCCCTCGCCCGACAACACCGCCGCCGTCACGTTGCTACGTGACCAGCTCGAGACGGCAGAGCGACTGAAGCAGCAGTCCCAGCAGACCGCCGCCACGCTGCGCCTCAACCAGGCGCAGCTCGACGGCCTCGTGACCCGCGCCGCCGAAGTGCGGATCGGCGGCGCCGACACCGACACGTACCGGCAAGAGATCGCCGAGCTGGTCCTCAGGATGGAAGCCCTGCGTCAAGCCGTCGAAGAGACGCGCACGGCGTGAGCTGGTGGAGGCACCGGGCGAGCGTTTGCCCGCAGTTACGGTTCGGCAACCCGCGGTGAGCTCGCTGCTGCGCTCCAACTTGGTCGTCGCCACGGGGACGGCCTTGTCGCGCATCACCGGTCTGCTGCGTGTGTTCGTCTTCGCGTACGTGATCGGGCAGACGGCACTCGGCGATGCCTACAAGCTCGGCAACGAGACGCCCAACATCGTGTACGACCTGCTGCTCGGCGGTGTGCTCTCGGCCACGCTGGTGCCGTTGTTCACGTCCTTCCTCCCGCGCGGCGAGGGCGAAGGCGTGACGCCCGAGGACACCCGCGCCACCAACGTCGTCATCACGACCGCGGCGACGCTGATGATCGCACTCACGGCGCTCGCCGTCGTCGCCGCGCCGCTGATCTTCCGGCTCTACAGCATCTCGGTGTCGGACGACGTCGACGCCGATCTGTTCCGCTCGGCGGGCACGACGCTCACGCGCATCTTCCTCGTGCAGATCCTGTTCTACGGCCTGACGGGCATCGGCAATGCCTTCCTCCAGAGCCGCCGCCGCTTCTTCGTCGCCGCGTGGAGCCCGATCCTGCCCAATCTCATCATCATCGCCACGCTGCTGTCGCTACCGGGGGCCGGCGACACGGAGTGGGGTCTGCAAGACGTGCTCGACGACCAGCGCCTGCGGTGGACGCTGGGTCTCGGCGCCACGCTCGGTATCGCGTCGATGGCGATGGTGACGCTGCCGGCCATGTTCGCGGCCGGGCTGCGGTACCGGCCGGCGCTCGAGTGGAAGCACCCCGCCGTACGCAGGCTGCTCGTGCTGTCGGGTTGGATGATCGGCTTCGTCGCCGCCAACCAGGTGGCGGTGGTGGTGATCCGCAACCTCGCCACCCACGAGGGCGAAGGAATCCTGTCCGCGTACGTCGACGCCTTCACATGGTTCGTGCTGCCGCACGGCCTGCTGGCTGTATCGATCGCGACGACGTTCCAGCCGGAGCTGGCGCGGGCGGTGCTCCACCGTGATCGGCCCGAGTTCGTGCGCCGCCTGTCGCAGGGGTCACGCCTGATCACGTTGCTCACGCTGCCGGCGGCAGCGGGACTGTTCGTGCTGCGCGAACCCATCGTCGGTTTGATGCAGCGCGGCCAGTTCGATCCGGTGGCATCGGAGAACACCGCCCGCGCCCTGGCCGGGTTGGCGATCGGTCTGGCGGCCTTCTCGGTGTACCTGTTCACGTTGCGCGGGTTCTACGCCCATCACGACACGCGCACGCCGTTCATGCTCAACGTCGGCGAGAACCTGCTCAACATCGTGTTCGCCTTCCTGCTCGTGGGTCGGTGGGGCGTGCTCGGGCTCGGTCTCGCGTACTCGTTCGCCTACTTGCTCTCGGCGGCATGGGCCTTGCAGGTGATGAGTTACAAGGTGCCCGAGTTCTCCATGCGGTTGGTCCTACGCGACTTGTGGCGGCCGCTCCTGGGTGTCTCGTTGATGGCCGAAGCGACGTGGCTCGTCACCCACGACGCGCCGTCCGACCACGGCTGGGATGCGGTCGTGCAGATCGTCGTGGGGGGCCTCGTCGGTCTCGTCGTCTACACCGCCGTGCTGCTGGTGCTACG
>DASQTR010000051.1:0-2366 GCA_035641795.1 Ilumatobacter sp. | reverse complement strand
GCCATCGAAAGGCAGTTTAGCTCGGCGTTTCCCCGACCATTTCCGACGACTTCTCCACCAATCGGCGCGCCTGCCTCACCTGCTCTCGTTCGACGCGCAACTCGACCCGCGTGATGTCCGGCCGGAAGAAGAGTGCGACGGTCCAGTCGAGGACGATGCGCAGGCGCCGGTCCCAGCGTGGCATCTGGAACAAGTAGTAGGTCCGCCGTACCCACCAGGCGGGGAAGCCCGTGAGTCGCACACCGAAGACCTGCGCGACGGCGCGCGTATGCCCGAGCGACGCCATGCTGCCAAGAGGTCGGAACATGAACGGCGAAGGCTCTCGCCCGTCGATGACCGCCCTGATGTTGCTCGCGAGTTGTCGCCCTTCACGGAGCGTATGCTGGGCCAGGGCGGGGTAGGGGCGGCCGTCCGGCCCCGGGATCGCCGCACAATCGCCCAGTGCCCACACCTGCGGATGGCTGCAGCTTCGCATCGCCGCGTCGACGGCGATCCGGCCACGCTGATCGCGTACGACTGGGATTGCGCTGGCGACGGCACTCGGGACGATGCCCGCCGCAAGCACGATGGTGCCGGCGTCAATGGTCGCGTTGTCGAGCCGCACGCGCCCGACCTCGATCGACCGGACAGCGGTGGAGACCTGGAGGTCAACGCCGCGCCGCTGGAGCACGCGCGCCGCCGCGGCTGCCAGCTTCTCGTCGATCTCTGGCAGAATCCGGGGACCCGCCTCGAACAGCTGAAAGCGAACCTCCTCGCGCCGGATGCGCGGATAGAAGCGCAGCACGTCGTCGGCAAACGCCGTCAGCTCGCCCACCAGTTCCACGCCGACGAGGCCACCGCCGATCATGACAATCGTCAGACACTCGCGCCGTTTCGCCGCGCCCGCAGCGGCGTCGGCGCGCTCGAAGCATTCGATCACGTGATTTCTCAGCACCAGCGCGTCCGCCATCGTCTTGAACGTCAACGCATTCGACGAGCCGGGAATCAATCTGTCGTTGGTCGACGAGCCAAGCGCGACCACCACATGGTCGTACGGCAGGTCGTACGCGCCGCCCTCGGGCGCCACGGCTCGAACGAGCCGACGGTCGAGATCGACGGACCCGACGGTCGCTTCGATGAAGCGCGTTCGTCGAAGAGCGGCCCGGATGGGCTGCGCGCAGTGCCGGAGTTCCAGCCGCCCGGAGCACGCCTCGAACAGCAGCGGCGTGAGCACGAAGAAGTTTTCGCGGCTCACGAGAGTGATCTCGACATCCGTGCGCCGGCGCAGGACCTTCTCGAGGTGTCGCGCGGTCGTGACGCCGCCCCATCCGCCGCCGAGCACGACGATGTGCATGTTTTCTCCTCAACCACTTGCCATTCGCTCGCGCCCGAGTTTAGACAGGGAGTGGTTTGTGTGATGGCGGATCAGCGAGCCGGTTCAAATAGCTCGATCGGATTCCCGTCAGGGTCCTCGAGTTGAATCTGTCGACCGCCGGGACCTGTTTCCATCTCGTTGCGAAAACGCAGTCCTTCCTTCTTCAATTCGGCGATGAACTCCGGCAGATCGACGACCCTCAATACCACTCGATTCCAGCCGCCCGGCTCCTGCTGCTGTCCGTCCGGCATCGGCCGCGAGCCCGACGCACCGGGACCGCTGAGCAGGATTTGCGTGTCACCGAGAGAGACGTTTGCGAACGCGGGAAGCTGCTGGTGTCTCAGTTCGAACCCGAGGCGCTGCGTGTAGAACGCGACCGAGCGAGAGACATCCTTCACTTGATATCGAACACCGTGAACGCTCCTGATGAATCCATGTCGTCCGGCCCCACCGGTTGTTGCGTCTTGCATCATTACGGTGCCTCCCCTCTACACGGCAGCGCAAGCCGTGTTCCTCACGCGAGACGTACAGTCCACGCGTGGCATCACCTCGAGCGCAGGCGATAGGCTCGGGGCGTAAGTCCGAACTCCGCCCGGAATGCGCGATTGAAGTTCGAGACATCGCCGAAGCCGCACTGAAGGGCGATGTCGAGGATCGTGTCTTCTCGCGAGGCAAGCCCCAGGGCGGCATCGAGAAGGCGCGCGCGCAGAATGTACTGGTGTGGGGTGACGCCCGTCAGGCGTTCAAAGGTACGTAAGAAGTGGTAGGGGCTTACGCCGGCATCTCGCGACATGTTGTCCAGCGTGAAGGGCGCGTCCGGGGATCGGTCGATCCGCCGAACGACTCGCGTCACTCGCGCTTCCGCGTTGGCTGGCGCGCGATAAGAAGCTGGCACCCCGGCCGCAGCACTGACCGCGCGGGCCGCCACCTCGACCCCGAGCTCGTTCCATGACACGTCACCCGTATCGATGACGCTCGCTGCAGCCTGAGCGACTACGGGCGCAAGCACACG
>DASQTR010000050.1:0-10967 GCA_035641795.1 Ilumatobacter sp. | reverse complement strand
CGGTCAGGCCTGCCTCGTCCGCCAGGAACACGTGCAACAGCTCGCCGTCGACA
Source organism: Ilumatobacter sp. (assembly GCA_035641795.1). GTDB lineage: Bacteria > Actinomycetota > Acidimicrobiia > Acidimicrobiales > Ilumatobacteraceae > Ilumatobacter. Next base: position 10,914 of record DASQTR010000050.1, on the reverse strand, counting down.
TAGCCGCCGACCGGCAGGGTGCAGCCGGCGCCGAGCTCGTCGAGATAGGCGCGCTCGATCGTCACCGCCCGCCGCGTGGGCGGATCGTCGATCTCCACCAGAGCATCCGCGATCTCGTCATCGCCGATTCGGCACTCGACGGCCACGCATCCTTGCCCCACGGCGGGAACGAATCGAGTCGGGTCGAGCACGTCGTCGACGCGATCGGTCATCCCCAGCACCTCGAGCGCGGCCAGCGCCATCACGATCGCCCCACCTTCGGGGACGCGTTCAAGTCGCGTCGTGATGTTGCCGCGGAGCTCACGGAACTCGAGGTCGGCCCGCACGAGTCGCAGCTGCGCACGCCGGCGCACCGAACCGGTTGCCACGGGCGCGCCATGCGCCAGTCCGTCGAGCGTCGCGCCGATCATCACGTCGGCTGCCGAGCGCCTCGCCATGAAGGCGCCGATCTGGAGCCCGTCGGGATCGCCGGAGGGCAGGTCCTTGGCCGAATGCACGGCGACGTCGGCGCGCCCCTCGAGCACCGCACGCTGCACCTCCTTGACGAACACGCCCTGGCCGCCGATCGTGTGCAGCGGGACGTTTCCGGCCTGCGTGCGATCGCCGAGCGTCTCGACCAACACCAGCTCGGTGTCGAAACCCACGGCACGCAGTTGCGAGGCGACATGCTCCGACTGCGTCGTCGCCTGGCGGCTGCCACGGGTGGCGATGCGGATCGTGGTCACGTCCGCCGTCGAGCAGGTCAGCCGAGGTCGAACAGGTCGGCGACGGCGGCGGCGTTGCGCTCGCCCCGCGGCGACCCGGCCTGCTCGCGCAGGCGCACCGACGGCTCGTGGAGGAGCTTGGCGATCAGCCCGCGGGTGATCATTTCGACCAGGTCGCGCTGTTCGGGGTCGAGGCGCGCCAGCTGGCGGGCATAGCGGCGTAACTCCTCCAGCCGCACATCCTCAGCCCGCTCGCGCAGCGCGCCGACCAAAGGCGCTGCCTGAAGCGACGTGGAAGCCACTGCGAAGCGGTCGACCTCCTCGCCCACGATGGCGGCGACGTGCTCCACCTCTCCCTGGCGGAGCCCGAGGCCGCGCTCGGCCCAGGCACCGAGGTCGTCGATGTCGAGCACGGCGACGCCGGACACTTCGTGCACCTCGGGGGCGACGTCGCGCGGCACGGCAATGTCGACCAGCAGCAACGGCCGGCCGCCCCGCGCCGCCGTAGCGATGCGCGCCAGTTCGGCGGTGACCAGCGGCCGGCCCGAGCCGGTGCTGGTGATCACCACGTCGCTGGCCACCAGCACCTCGTAGAGCTGATCGAGTCCGAGTGCCTTGCCGGCGACACGTTGCGCCAGCGCGTCGCCCCGCTCGGCGGTGCGATTGACGATGGAGACGTGGCCGCCGGCGCGCTGGAGGGCGATGGCGATTCCCTCACCCATCGCCCCGGCGCCGACGACCGCGACTTGCCGCCCGTCGAGGCCGTCGAGGTGCTCGACCGCCATCTCGACCGCGGCGTGGCTGACCGACGTCGTGCCGCGCCCGATCCCCGTCTCCGTGCGGGCCCGCTTGCCGACCACCAGCGCGTGGCGGAAGAGCAGGTTCATCGTCGCCCTCGAACCGCCCTCGACCTGCGCGATCTCCCAGGCTTGGCGAACCTGACCGAGGATCTCCGACTCGCCGACGACCGCCGAATCGAGCCCGGCGGCGACCTCGAACAGGTGCCGCACCGCCGCCTCGTCGTGGTGCGAGTACAGATGTGGATGCAGTTCGTCGGCCGAGATGTCGCTGATCTCGCAGAGGAAATCGCGGATGTCGGCGTAGGCACCGTGGAAGCGCTCGGTGACGGCGTACACCTCGGTGCGATTGCACGTGCTGATCAGGACGACCTCGCGAACGTTGTCACGACCGGCGAGGCGGCCGATCGCCTTGGGCACCTCGTCGGCCGCGAGCGCCACGCGCTCGAGCACGCTGACCGGCCCGCTCCGGTGGTTGATTCCGAGGACGAGGATCGACATGACCAGGCCAGCTTAGGACACGAGCGGATAGGTCGCTCCGCTCACGCTGCGCTCCTTTTCATTCCGCTCGTGTGCTCTCTCTTCCGTTCGTCGCCAAGCACCTTCGGTGCCGGTCCCTTAGGCGCTCACACCACGACGCCCATGGCCCGGCACGGCACGCAATTGGCCGGTCGTGCTGGCAGCTGCACGCCGCTGCTCGTGGTAGCTGAGGATCTGCAGCTCGACAGACAGATCCACCTTGCGGACGGTGACGCCGCCTGGCACCACGAGCACGACGGGTGCGAAGTTGAGGATGCTGGTGACGCCGACCTTGACGAGCCGGTCGGCGGCGTCCTGGGCGGCGCCGGGCGGCGTGGCCACGACGCCGATCGACACGTTCTTCGAGCTCACGATCTGGGCGAGATCGGTCAGGGGCCGCACGCGCACGCCACCGACCATCGAGTCGAGCTTGGCGGGATCGATGTCGACGATCCCGGCGACTGGGAAGCCGCGCTCGTTGAACCCGCCGTAGCCGGCGAGCGCCTGGCCGAGATTGCCGGCACCGACGATCACGACCGGCCATTCGTGTTCGAGGCCGAGCTCGCGGCGTATCTGATAGACGAGGTAGTCGACCTCGTAGCCGACGCCCCGCGTGCCGTAGCTGCCCAGGTACGAGAGGTCCTTGCGCACCTTGGCGGCGTTGACGCCGGCGAGCTCGGCGAGCCCGTCGGACGAGATGCTGTCGATGCCCAGCTCGGACTGCTCGACGAGCAGTTGGAGGTACACCGGGAGGCGGGCAACGGTCGCTTCGGGAATCCGACGGCTGCGATGGGGGGACATCAGCCGCGAGCCTAGACCCGCATGTGCACGATTTCACAAACATCTGTCGCTGCGCCGGGCGAGGTGCCGCAAAGCCGAGGCCGCAAGCGCGACCGGCGTAATCGTCAGCCGGCGATGACGGTGCCCTCGAGCTCGCGGCGTACGACCTTGCCCGACGCGTTGCGCGGCAGTTGATCGACGAAGAGCACTTTGGAGGGGCACTTGTACCTCGCCAGGAAGCGGGTGCAGTGCTCGATCAACGCATCCTCGTCGACGTCGACGCCGGGCGTCCGCACCACATAGGCCTTGACCGCCTCGCCGTGGTGTGGATGGGGCACGCCGAGCACCGCCACGTCGCCGACAGCGGGGTGCTCGCTGAGCACCTCTTCGACCTCTGCCGGGTAGACGTTGAAGCCCGACACGATGATCAGGTCCTTGGCGCGATCGACGAGGTACAGATAGCCGTCGTCGTCGGTGGTGGCGATGTCGCCGGTCAGTAGCCAGCCGTCGCGCAACACGCGGGCGGTCGCCTCCGGATCATTCCAGTAGCCCTGGAACACGTTGGGGCCACGTACCCAGATCTCACCGGCGTCACCGGCGGGGACGTCCTCTCCATCGTCGCCGACGAGGCGCACCTCCTCACCGACGAGCACGCGCCCTACCGAGCCGAGTCTCACCGGCATGCCGGTCGAGCTCGTGACGACCGGCGCCGCCTCGGTGAGCCCATAGCCCTCGCGGATCGAGACGCCGAAGCGCCGCTCGAACTGCTCGGCGGCGGTCATCGGAAGGCGCGACGCGCCCGACAATGCGAGGCGAACCGTCGCGAACGCGTCGTCGGGAATGTCGTCGAAGTAGGCGAAGGCGACCCACATCGTGGGAGCGCCGGGGACGATCGTCACCCGGCGCTGTACGATCGACTCGACTGCGGTCGCCGGGTCGAAGCGTTGCACGAGCAGCACGGTGGCGCCCACCGTGAACGAGACGCCGATCACAACTGTGAGGCCGAAGATGTGGAACAGGGGCAGCACGCCATAGACCACGTCGTCGGGTCGCGTCTCGTCGCGCACGCTGAGGGTCTGTTCGATGTTGGCGAGCAGGTTGCCGTGGCTCAGCATCGCCGCCCGCGGCGGACCCGCCGTGCCACTCGTGAACATCATCAGTGCGAGGTGGTCGCGATTGACGTCGACCGCGGGCATGGGCTCGGACTCCAGCAGCTCGGCGAGCGGCACCACGCCGGCCGGCGCATCGCCCTCGGCGAACACCACGGTGGCGACAGCTGCCCGCGTGCCGGCTCCGATCTGCGACCACGCACCGGTCGCTGCCGGACCGACGATCGCCGCCGTCGGGGTGACCTCGGCGATCTCGCGCTCGAGCTCGGTCGCCGGACTCTCGGGGTTGAGCGGCACGGCGATCGCGCCGAGCCCGACGATGGCCAGGTACGAGATCACGAAATAGCGGCTGTTGGCGCAGATGATCGCCACACGATCGCCCTCGGAGACGCCGCTCGCGGCGAGACCGCCACGCAGTCGCGCGACCTGATCGCGCAAGGTGCCGTAGGTCGTCTCACGATTGCGCGAGATCAGCGCCACTCGATCGGCGTCATGGGCGTCGATCATGTGCGCCAGGTTCACCAGCCGACCCTGTTCCCCCACCCATCGGACTGTACGCCACCTTGCCGCGACGAGTCGCAGCTCTGCTGGGACTCAGAGCCGAATCAGAGAGACGATGCCCGCGATCAGAATTGCCGCAAGCAGGAGCGCGAGCGTGAGCGTGGTGGCGGGGCGCATCGCCGAGGAGGCTACCGGCCGTCGTGGCGCCGCCCGAAGGACACCGCGGTCGCGCCGGGCTGCGCCTCGGCGAGCTCGGCGAGCACGACTTGATCGCCGGCGACGAGGCCCAGCTCCTCGGCTGCCGAGCGCCGGTCGAGGCAGATCGCGAGCATCCCGTACGAGTCGAGCACCAACCCGGGCTCACCGTGGCCGAGCGCGGCGAAGCTCTCGGCGCGCACGGCGCGGCGAACCACCCCGCCTGACGGGTCGGTCGGCGATCCGATCTTGAGCTGCAGATCCCCGCTCCATGTCGGGGGCAGATCATCCGGGCCCACGTTCAGCTGACAATTGCCGAAGTGGTCGACCCACAGCACCTCGGTGACGATCGCGTCACCCAACTCGCGGGGCAACGGCACCGTCGCCGGCAACAGCGACATCGTGTCGACCTCTGGCCCGAGCTCGGTCAGGTCGACGCCGTTGCAGAGGTGTGCGGCGGCGGGCGCGAACACGTCGCGGCCGGCAAACGTCGCGCCCGGCGCGAGCAACTGGTACTCGACGTTGGTGAGCTCGACCGCGCGTTCGGCACCGCCGGCCATCGCCACGGCGGGCGCCAGCAGACCGTTGTCCGGACCGACGACGACGCCGCTCCCGCCGGCCACTTCGATCGCGACGGCACGGCGTTGGGTTGCCACACCCGGGTCGACGACGGCCATCACGACCCCGCTCGGCACGTACGAGATGCATCGCGCCAGGGCGAGTGAGCCGGCGCGCACGTCGAACGGCGGGATCTCGTGCGTGAGGTCGATCACCGTGACGTGGGGAGCGATGTCTCGTATCACGGCGCGCACGACGCCGGCGAACTCGTCAGTGTTGCCGTAGTCGGTCAGCACGGAGACGGTGTCGAAGCGCGTCACGCGTTGGACGTTACCGTCGCGCTCTCGCGTGGGCCCGGACGCGACAAGGGCCGGTGCCAACCCCCCGATGGCACCAGCCCCGTCGGCGCTGCCCGGCATAAGCCGGAGCGCTCACCAGGCGTCACTGTACGGCACGCGCCGTCATGAGAAAAGTGTCACATGCAGATTTGGGCACACCCGGCTCGCGCCGTCATGAGGTCGCGCCGAGCTCACGGCTCCGAGCGGTAGCGGCCACCACGGCGTCGATGAAGGCGCCGCGTGTGGCGCGTTCTTCGAGCACCCGCAACCCGGCCGCCGTGGTCCCTCCCGGCGAGGTCACCATGGCACGCAGCGCGGCCGGATCGCCGCGCTCGGCAAGCAGTTTGGAGGAACCGAGCAGCAACTGCACGACCATCGGCTCGACTGTCTCACGCGGGATCCCCGTCGTGACACCGGCTTCGATCAGGGCTTCGGCCGCGAGGAACACGTACGCCGGGCCTGATCCGGTGAGGCCAGTGACGGCGTCGATGTGGTCTTCCGCGAGCCGCACGACCAGACCGACGCCGGCGAGGATCCGCTCGGCCCAGTCGAGATCGTCCTCGGATGCGTGGCGGCCGGCGGCCAGCGCCGACACGCCCTCGCCGACGAGGGCGGGCGTGTTGGGCATCGCTCGCAGTACGGCAACGCCGTCGCCGACCGCCCACTCGATGGCGGCGATCGTCACCCCGGCCGCGATCGACAGCACGCGCGTGGCGCCCGCGGCGGCCGCCTCGGCGGCGACGGCCACGACGTCGGGAGGCTTCACCGACACCACCGCCGACGTGCATCGCGGCACGCTGTCGGTGACGGCCACACCCGGAAACATCGCCGTCAGCGCGTCACGGCGTTCGGGGTAGAGCTCGACGACCACGACCTCTGGGGCAGCGACGACGCCGCCTTGCAACAGGCCGCCGAGCAAGGCCGCGCCCATGTTGCCGCCACCGATCACTGCCAGGTCGTACGCCATCGTGTCCGACGCTAGTTGAGGGTGCAGTCCGGGCGGGATGGAGCTTCCGACTTCCCCGATCAGCCGCCCGGACAATCTCCTGAGGGTGACGAGATCGGCGAAACGGAAGGCCGGCGACGAGAACTTCAGAACCGGCTCGCGAAGGCGAGCCGCAACAGCGGCCGAAAGTTGGCCTCGACCGTCGCGTACAGCGTGCCCAAGATGCGATCGAGCTCGGCGTCGTCCACGGCCGCATCGGGCAGCTCGCCGCGAAGGTAGATCGCGTCCTCGTCGCCGATCGAGAAGTGGCAGCCGACGAGTGTGTCGTTGCGACGCAGCAGCAGGTCGGCGACCTCCGGCGCGTTCTCCTCGGGCGCCGGCAGCACATAGGTCTCGTAGCGCAGCGTGCGCTGACCGAGCGTCATCCACACCGTCGTGAAGTCCTTCTCGTCGCCCCGCATGCGGATGTACCAGCGCGGCTCGCCGAGCGCGGTGTCGTCGTGCGTGCCGCGATCGACCGCCGCGATCGAGGTGTTGCCGTTCAGCAGACCATCGGCCCATGCGTCGATGCGGCGTCGGAGATCGGTGAGCCGGGCGCCGGCATGCAGATCGGTCATGTGAACCTGCTAATCGCACACGACGAGCTGCCGCGCCGTCAGGTCGGCGTAGAGCCGGCGCAGCCGCGCGGCGGCGAAGCTCCACGTGTAGCGCTTGGCTCGCGCGGCCGAGGCGACGGACATCGATGCCGCCAGCAAGGGGTCGTCGAGGATGCGGTTGATCGCCGCCGCGAACTCGGAAGGGTCGCGGCGTGGGATCAGGAATCCGGTCCCGCCGTCGTCGACGAGCGACTGCAGGCCGCCGACGGCGCTGGCGACCACAGGGATGCCGCACGCCGCGGCCTCCAGCGCGACCAGCCCGAAGCTCTCGCTGCGGCTGGGGACGATCACCACATCGGCGGCGCGGTAGTACGACGACAGGATGTGGTGTGGCTGCGGCGGCACGAAGCAGACGCGGTCGTCGAGTCCGAGCTCGTCGACCAGTCGATGGGCGCGCCCGACCTCGACGTCACCGTGGCTTCCGCTGGCACCACCGACGATCATCAACAGCGCGTCCGGGCGAGCGAGCTGGCGCAGGGCACGGATCGCCACATCGGGGCCCTTGAGGGGCTGGATGCGCCCGACGAACAGGATCATCGGCACGTCGACCGGCACGTCGATCGCGGCGCGAGCGCCTGATCGTTCGCCGGGCGCGAAGAAGGCGTGCTCGACGCCGGGCGCCACGATCTCGATCCGCCCGCGCGGATCACCGTAGAGGCGGCGGAACTGCTGCTCCTCCTCGACGCAGCTGACGCAGATCGCGTCGGCGCAGTTGATCAGCTCGGCCTCGGTCGTGTCGCGCCAGCCCGGCTCGGGATCGCCGCCCTCCGCCTTCACCCGCGCCAACGTGTGGAACGTCGAGACGAACGGGATGTCGAGCGCGTGCTTGACGCGGTGGGCGACGACGCCACTCAGCCAGTAGTTGGCGTGGACCACATCGGCGCCGCCGTTGGCTGCGATGTGGTCGAGCACGCCGGCCGTGAACGCGTCGAGCACATCGGGCAGCGCTTCCTTCGGCAGATGATGGGGGCCGGCCTCGACGTGCACCACCGTGTGGTTGGGCTCGACCAGCACCTCACGCGGCAGCCCGGGGCGGTCGCATCGCGTGTACGTGGTACACCGCACGCCGGCCTGCGCCAGCGACGACACCATCTCGCGCACGTACACGTTCATGCCACCGCTGTCGCCGGAGCCCGGCTGCAGCAGTGGTGACGTATGCAACGAGATCACCGCGACGCGACGCATCAGTGTCGAGAACGCTAGCGATGAAAGGCGCCCTAACGAATCCTCACGGCGAGGCGGGTGAGCGGCGAAGCGCTACGACCGGGTGAAGCTGTCGTACACCTGGCGCAGCGCCAGCTTCTGTTCGGGCGTGAGCGCCGGATCTGCCTCGATCGCCTCCGGCACCGTGCTCACGGCACGCGCTTCGTTGGCCAGAATGCCGGCTCGCACGTAGAGCGACTCGACGCTGATCCGCAGCGCGTGGGCGAGCTGCTGGAGCACCTCTGCCGACGGCTTGCGCAGCCCGCGCTCGATCTGCGAGAGGTACGGGTTCGACACCTCGGACAACTCCGCCAGCCGGCGGACGGAAAGCTTGGCCCGCTCGCGCTGCGTACGGATGAACGCGCCGACATCGAGGAAGTCGGGATGATCGGACGCCTGCGCGGCATCGCCGGCGGCGGTACCGCGGCGCGAGTCACCTTCCGGCTGGCGGCCCGGCGTCGGCATGTCGGCTTGGCCGGTCAGGTACCCAACAGGCCGTCGACGGTGGCCTCGCCCTCGCGATAGCGCCGCACCAGCTCGGCGCTCAGCGCGTCCAGCCGGTCGTAGCGATCGCGGCGATCGTCAGAGACGCGACGCTCGAAGGCAGTGAGCTCGTGCTCGAGGCCGGTCAGCTCGTCCTCGCTCAGCTGCTCGAGCCGGCTGAAGCCGTTTTCGGTGCACACGTCGTCGAGCTCGTCGGACAGCACATTCTCGCCGACGTGATCGACAGGGCGCGGCGGCCGGGGCGTACCGCCGGTGAGGTGTGTCGACAGTACGACGCGGAGCTCGCTCGAGAGGTCCTCATTGCTCTCGCCGCGGTCGCGGCGATGCAGCTCGGCGCGCACGAGGTCGACCCGGGCCTGCGCAACTCGGCGCACGTACGAGACCTCGTCGTCTTCCATCTGCAAGTTGTTGCGGAGTGCCCGCAACTCCTCCAGCGAGAGCGCTCGCGGATCGAGCACCTCCTCTGCGTTCACCATCTACCTCCTCCGGTAGCTCCCCCCGACACCGGCGGCAGCACCGCCAACTCATCGGCGGCGCCGACCGAGTCCTGAAGATCGGCGGGCTCGCCATTGACCCAGATTTTGCACGTACGCAACACGTCGGTGAAGCGCGAACCGTAACGGCTGTTGGCAGCCGCCAGCACATCACCCACCGTCGCGCCGGGCAGCTCGTCACGACCTGTGCCCGCGGCATCACGAGCCGCAGCGAAGAGCCGAACGACAGCCATCAGCCCCAGCGTACTGTCGGCACTACCCTCCGTCGGGATGGCCACACGCCGCGTCCCGATCTTGGTGCTGCGGCATGGCCAGAGCGAGTGGAACTCACTCCGACGCTGGCAGGGAAGCGCAGACTCACCGCTGACCGAGCTCGGCCGCCGGCAGGCACGCGCCACGGCCGGAGTGCTGGCCGCCCGCAACCTTCGGTTTGCGGCGATCTGGACGAGCGATCTGCGCCGGGCGTCGGAGACGGCCGCGATCGTTGCCGGCACGCTGGGACTCGGAGAGCCGATCGTCGACGGCAGGCTGCGCGAGGCGCATGCCGGGGAGTGGGAGGGTCTCACGCCGGAGGAGATCGAGCTGCGGTGGCCGGGCTGGCTCGAGGCACACCATCGTCCGACGACGTTCGAGCCGTACTCGGCGGTGGTCGCGCGCGCGTCGGACGCGCTCACCGACATCGCCGCCCGAGCCTGCGATCTCGATCCGCCGGCGGGGTTGGTCGTCGCCCATTCCGGCGTCGTGCGCACGTTGATCCGCCACCTCGGCGGGATCGACACGCGGATTCCCAATCTGGGCGGCGTGTGGTTCACCGCCTCAGTCGTCGACGGCAGAACCGACCTGGAGCTCGGTGACATGTTCGATCCGGCGGGCGTCGTCCTCACCGGGGTCGACGCACCCGGGGAGGACCCCGGCGACGAGGCCGATGAGGCCGACGCACAGCGCGCCGCCGAGCGCTGACTGCCGCGCCGTGCGCTCCTCGAGCCGTCGCGACACGAGGTGGGCGTTCTCGAGCTGCGGGGCGGCGGTCGTGACCAGCGTGTACAGCGAGCCCGCCACGAGCGTCATCGCGTACAGCATCGCCACGATCCGCATGTCGTTCTCCATCGTCGGGAGGCCGTGCGTCCATCGATCGCTCATGCCGCGCAGTGCGACCGCGAGGTTCACGACGACGAGCGTGCCGACCGTACCCATCCAGCGGCGGGGCGCGACGCCCTCGACGTCATCGCGGATGAGCAGCTCGCCGATCGAACCGTAGGTCCATCGCAAGCGGTCGCCGAGCGCGATACGACCGTGGCTCAAGACCACCGTGGCCGCCGATAGGCAGGCGAGGCCGGTCGCCAGCGACACCAGCACGGCCACTGTTGGCACCGGCATCGGGCTGACCCCGAGCAGCAGTCCGAGCACGGCGACGACGATCATCGCGAGCCGGCGTGGGCCGTCGATCAGCACACACGCGATCGCCACGTCGGCGCGAGTCTTGTTGCCGCGACGCCGAGCGGCACCCGCCGCCGACCGCACCTCGCGGTGGAGATCGGCAGCGCGGGTGCGCTCGAGCCGGTCGGCAACGGCGGACGCGTAGCGCCACGGATCGCGTCGGTCGTCGTCGT
>DASQTR010000049.1:0-12991 GCA_035641795.1 Ilumatobacter sp. | reverse complement strand
ACGCCGTTTCCGCCGATCTGGCATCGAGCCTGCCCGGTCGTGGGCATGGTGGACCGGGCGGGCATCACCGTCACCCCGGCTTCGACGGCGAGGTGCTGGCCGGGCTGCTCGGCATCGATGTCGAAACGCTGCGATCGGAGCTGCGTTCCGGCGACACGATTGCCGAGATCGCCGCCGAACAGGGCGTCGACGTGCAGACGGTGATCGACTCGCTCGTCGCCGAGGCGAACGAGCATCTCGACCTCTCCGTCGCGAACGGCCGACTGACACAGGACGAGGCCGACGCCAAGCTCGCCGAGGTGACGGAACGCATAACCGACTTCGTGAACAACGGTCGACCCGACCGAGACTGACCGCGTAGACGCCGCGTCCTCTCGCCTATCCTCCGGCCATGAGCATGGCCGAAGGCGGCGGGAGGACGTTGGTCGTCGGTGCCGACTGGAGTACGGAATCGCAGCGAGGCATCGAGTGGGCGCGTGCCCTGGCCGAGCCCGATGACCGGATCGTGCTCGTGCACGCCTGGGAGATGCCGGTCGTCGCCGGTTACGACATGGTGCTCGCCGTCGACCCGACCGAGCTTTCCGGTCAGGCGAGCGAGGCGTTGAACCAGCTGGTCGCCGAGATCGGCGATCCGCGGATCGACCCCGTGGTGCGCCAGGGTCACGCCGGGCGTGAGCTCGTGGCTCAGGCCGATGACGACGACGCATCGATGATCGTGCTCGGACACAGCGGCAACAGCCGGGTGGCGATGATGCTCGGGTCGACTGCCAACTACGTGTTGCACCACACCACCCGGCCCGTCGTGGTGGTTCGCGGGTGGCTCATGGACGAGGATGCCGAGGTGACGCCCCCCACATTCGTGGTCGTGGGAGTCGACGACCACGGTCTCGATCCCGACGATCCGGAGTCGCACGAGAATCCGTCGGTACGCGCGGTGCGCTGGGCGGGTGCGCTGCCCGGCATCGAACGCGTTCGTGTGGTGCACGCCTGGTTCCTGCCGTCGCTCGCGGTCGGCGTGCACGCCGAGATAGCAGCCGAGACCGACCAGATGGATGCTGCCGCCCAGGCCGAGATCGACCGCGTGCTCGCTGCCGCCGGGCCACTTCCGGAAGGGATCGAGCTGGTCAGCGAGCCGGTGCGTGGTACGCCGGGCTTCGCGCTCATCGAGGAGTCGCGTGACGCCGATCTCGTGGTGCTGGGCTCCCGCGGTCACGGCGGCTTCTCCGAGCTGCTGCTCGGCTCCACCACCGCCGAGGTGTCGGCGCACAGTCACTGCCCGGTGGCCGTCGTCCGCTAGCGGTTGGACGCGACCGCTACGGTCGACGGATGGCGCGCGCACAGATCGGAATGTGCTTCGACCGGTCGTTCCCGGCGGGTGCCGTCGCCGAGTACGCGAGCAAGGTGGAGGCGGCCGGGATCGAGCAGCTCTGGCTGATCGAGGATTGCTTCTACACGGCCGGCGTCAGCCTGGCGGCGACGGCGCTGGCGTCGACCCAGCGCATCACGGTGGGAATCGGAATCCTGCCGGCGGTGGCGCGCAACCCGGCGATCACGGCGATGGAGATCGCCACGCTGTGCAACATCGCGCCGGGTCGCTTGCGGCCGGGCATCGGCCACGGCGTACAGGCCTGGATGGGACAGATGGGCGTGCGGCCCGCCTCGCCGCTGGCGGCGCTGGAGGAGACGATCACGGTGATCAAGCGTTTACTGGCCGGCGACGAGGTCAGCTTCGACGGCAAGCAGGTTCATCTCGACGCCGTGCGGCTCGACCAGCCGCCCGACGTCGCGCCGGCGGTGCTCGCCGGCGTTCAGCAGGAGCGCTCGCTGGAAGTGGCAGGGCGCGTCGCCGACGGCGTGATCCTGGTGGAGGGCGCGGGGCCGACGTACGTCGAGTGGTCGCTCGAACGTGCTGGGCGACCCGAGAAGTTCGAGGTCGTCACCTTCACGATGCTCTCGGTGGCCGACGAACGCCGGGACGCGTACCGACCGGTGGTCGAGTTCGTCGCCGAGCTGATCACCGATCGGCGTCCGGCGTTCACGGTCCTGCCCTTCTACGACGAGCTCGCCGAACGGGTCGTGGCCGGCGGATCCGAGGCACTGGTCGACATGCCAGCTGATTACTGGGCGGAGATCGGCGCGATCGGTACGTTCGACGACGCGCTCGCCCACGTCGCGGCACTGGAGGCGGCGGGCGTGGCGAGCGTCAACATCTTCCCCGGTTCCGAACTCGAGTTGGCGCGCGAGCAGATGCCGCAGGTGGCGGCGCTCGCAGCGCGGTGACCGGTCGTCGGGCCGCCGCGACACCCCGTCCGTAGGATGGCGCGCACGATGGCCGACCAGCCGCAGCCCGACCTCTTCACGGACAACGAGTACGTCGACGACCTCAGCCGGCCGGGGCCGAGCCCGTTCACGAAGGGGCTGAATCCCGATCAACTCGACGCCGTGGTGCACCCCGAAGGGCCGCTGCTCGTCGTCGCCGGAGCGGGTTCGGGCAAGACCCGGGTGCTGACGCACCGCATCGCCCATCTCATCGACCAGGGCGTACCGGCGTCGAGCATCCTCGCCATCACGTTCACCAACAAGGCCGCGGCAGAGATGCGCGAGCGCGTTGCCAATCTCGTCGGGCCGGTGGTCAAGGCGATGTGGGTCTCGACGTTCCACTCGGCATGTGTGCGGATCCTGCGGCGCGACGCCCAGGTGATCGGCTATCCGCGGAACTTCTCGATCTACGACCAGGCCGACGCCGTTCGGCTCACGGGCTACGTGATCCGAGATCTGGGTCTCGACGCCAAACGGTTCACGCCCCGCGGCGTCCACGGTCACATCTCGATGTGGAAGAACGAGCTCACCGACCCGGCCCAGGCAGCGGCCGACGCCGGCGACATCTTCGCCCGCAAGCACGCCGACGTCTACGCCGAGTACCAGGCGCGCCTGCAGAAGGCGGGGGCGATGGACTTCGACGACCTGCTGCTCAACGTCGTCAAGCTGTTCCGCCAGCACCCCGACGTGCTCGAGCACTACCGCCAGCGGTTCCAGCACATCCTCGTCGACGAGTTCCAGGACACGAACACAGCCCAGAACGAGATCGTCCTCCTGCTAGCAGGAGGACACCACAACATCTGCGTAGTGGGCGACACTGATCAGTGCCTGCCGCCCGGGACCATGATCGCCACCCCGGAAGGTGAGCGACCGATCGAATCGATCAACGTCGGCGACCTGGTGCTCGCCGCCTCACAACGAACTGCGCCAGTCGCCGCCTTGGTCGCGCACGTCCATGAGGGACGTTTCGAGGGCGAGCTGGTGGAGGTCCGGTGTGGCGCTACGACAACGCGCGGCACGCCGGGCCACCTGGTGCCGATGCGGCTGGTGCCTCAGCGAGGTGCGTGGCTCGTCTATCTGATGTTCCGTGCCGACCGAGGGTGGCGCGTCGGACGCACCGTCGGGTCGAGGTCACCGGTCAAGGGAGTTGACAAGCACGGACTCTTCGTTCGTACGAACCAGGAGCACGCCGACGCAGCATGGATATTGCGAGTCTGCAAGTCGCTGGCCGAGGCCGCTTACTACGAAGCGTGGTTCGCCGCCGAGTACGGCTTGCCCACCGTGTGCTTCCACGACACCGGGCGCGGTCTGGCGATGGATGACATGTGGCTCAGAAAGCTGTATGGGTCAGTCGACACGCAGACCCGGGCTAAGCAGCTGCTGGACGATTGCTACTTGAGCATGGAGTTTCCGCACCACCGGCCACAGAACGGAGCGCGGCGGGCGACCGTCGACCTCACGATGTTCTCGGACGCACGCTCCAGCGTCGGCTACCACCGAGTGCAGTGGTCCTCGAACCGTGACGACACAGCCCAACGGCTTGAATGCGCCGGTTACCAACTGCGTTCCGGCAAGCACCGAAGCCGGCGGTATGAGACCGTGTACAAGAACTACGCAACTGCACTGGACGACGCCAAGCGTCTGGCGCAGGCCGGCGGGCTCGAGATCCGAAGGCGGTTGAACCACGGCGGCACGGTGTACGACCTGATGCCGATCGCCAACGCGCGACCCGGCATGGAGATTCTCGTCAGGTCTGGAGACGAGTTCGCAGTTGCGACCGTCGACGAGGTGTCGTCGGTGACTTACTCCGGCCCGGTGTACGACTTGGAAGTCGCGCGCGTGCACACATACGTGGCGAACGGCCTCGTCGTGCATAACAGTGTGTACAAATTTCGCGGCGCTGACTTTCGGAACATCCTTCAGTTCGAGGATGCGTTTCCTGATGTCACGACGATCGTGCTCGACCAGAACTACAGGTCGACGCAGACGATCCTCGACGCCGCCAACGCGGTGATCGAGAACAACGTCGAACGCAAGCCGAAGGCGCTGTGGACCGATACCGGGATGGGCGACCGCATCGTCCGCTACCACGCCGAGGACGAGGGCGACGAGGCGATCTGGGTGGCCGGCACCGCTCAGCAACTGAACCGAGACGACGCCATGAACTGGCGCGACATCGCCGTGCTGTACCGCACCAACGCCCAGAGCCGGGTGATCGAAGAGGCGTTCATGCGGATGGGCGTGCCGTACAAGGTGGTCGGCGGCACACGCTTCTACGACCGCCGGGAGATCAAGGACGCGATGGCCTACTTGCGGGCGCTCGTCAACCCCGCCGACGAGGTCAGCGTCAAGCGCGTGCTCAACGTCCCCAAGCGCGGCGTCGGCGACGCCAGCGTGGCGCGGCTCGACGAGTTCGCCCGCGTCGAGGGCGTGCCGTTCCTCGAGGCGATGCGACGCGCCGAGGAAGCCGGTGTAACGGGTCCCGCCCGCCGCGGCATCGCCTCGTTCGTCGACCTGCTCGACCACCTGCACGGGATGGTCGAGGCGGACGATCTCGGCCCGGGTGACCTGCTGCAGACGGCGATCGACCGCTCCGGCTACCTCGCCGAGCTCGAGGCGGAAGACACGGTCGAGGCGCACGGCCGGATCGAGAACCTCGGCGAGCTGGTCGGTTCGGCCCGCGAGTTCACGGTGCTCGACGAGTTCCTCGAGCAGGTCTCGCTGGTCTCCGACACCGACGAGCTCGACCAGGAGGATCAGGTCGTCCTGATGACCTTGCACTCGGCCAAGGGGCTGGAGTTTCCCGCGGTGTTCATCGTCGGCGTCGAGGAGGGCGTGTTCCCGCACTCGCGCGCGCTCACCGAGCCCGACGAGATGGAGGAGGAGCGCCGACTGGCGTACGTCGGCATCACGCGCGCGATGCAACGCCTTTTCATCTCCCACGCGTGGAGTCGGATGCTGTTCGGCAGCACCCAGTACAACCCGCCGTCGCGCTTCCTCGACGAGATCCCCGGCTCGCTGGTGGAGGCGAAAGGCAACGTCACAGGACGCTCGTCGTACGGCCGGCAGAGCTACCGGCCGCGCGCCGGGGGCGGCTACGCCGAGCCGCCGCCGTACCGAAGGCGCGGCGCCGGAAGCGGGGACACAGGCTCCGACGAACACCGCGACCGAGTCGTCGAGGCCGCCATCCGGGCAGGCACCCGTGACGTGCCACAGCAGTCGAACTCGCAAGAGCTCGGCCTCCGCGTCGGCGACGACGTCGCTCACCCGGCGTTCGGTGAGGGTGTGATCGTGCACATCGAAGGTCAGGGCGAGAAGGCAGAGGCCGTGGTCAACTTCGCCGGTGTCGGCCAGAAGCACTTGGCGCTCGCCTGGGCGCCGCTCAAGAAGCTGTGACGACCGAGCGACGTGCTTGAATCGCGGGCGATGAAGGCAGCGCTGCTCGTCGAAAGCCTCACCGGGAACACGTGGAAGACGGCCGAGATGATCGGCACCAAACTGTCGCAGGAGCGCTGGTCGATCACGGGGCTGTCCAAGGTCGGCGCGCCCGATCTGGCGTCGGTCGAGGAGGCCGACGTCGTGATGGTCGGGACGTGGACGCACGGGTTCTTCGTCGTCGGCCAGACGCCCTGGGCGCTCGGGAGGATCGCCAACCTGCCGACGATGCGCGGCAAGAAGGCGGCGTGCTTCCTGACCTTCGCGCTGAACGCCGGCAAGTCGATCGACAAGCTGTCGACGGCGGTCGGGCAGACAGGCGCCCAGGTGATCGGCGGGCTCGAGATCAAGCGCAACTACATCGACCAGCACACCGACCTGTTCGTCGAACGACTGCTCGCCGCGGTCGCTGCCGCGCCGTAGCAGCGCCGGCTACTTCACCCGGCTCTCGAGCAGCTTGGGTGCCAGGTGCTCGGGCACCACGTCGTACCGCGCGTGCTGAATCGTGAGCCGCCCGCGCCCGCCTGTGAGGGCGCGGATCTCGACCGCGTACGTCGACAGCTCGACCGTGGGTACCTCTGCCCGGATCGTCTGAATGCCACTTTCGACGTCGGTGCCGACGACGCGACCACGCCGCGACGACAGATCGCCGAGCACGTCGCCCTGCAGCTCCGTCGGCACCTCCACGGTGACGACCGAGATCGGCTCGAGCAGTGCCGGGCCGGCCTTTTGCACCGCCTCGAAGAAGCCGGTCGAGGCAGCGGTGCGGAACGCCATGTCAGACGAGTCGACCGAGTGCGTCTTGCCGTCGAGGCACTCGACCTTGACGTCGACGACCGGAATCCCTTCCGTCCCCCCGCGTGTCATCGCGTCCTCGATGCCGAGACGGCAGGCGGCGACGTACTGCTTGGGGATCGCGCCGCCGACGACGCGGTCAGCGAACTCGAAGCCGCCGCCGCGCGGCAGCGGCGAGACACGCAGGTTCACGACCGCGAACTGGCCGTGCCCGCCCGACTGCTTCTTCAACCGGCCTTCGACCTCGACCGATTGGGTCACCGTGCGCCGGAACTCGATCGGCACGGCGTCGGTCTTGACGTTGACGCCGTACTTGCGGGCGAGCCTGGCGACGGCGACGTGGATGTGGGCGTCGCCGACGCCGCGCAGCACGGTCCGTCGCGACGTCGGGTCATGTCCGACTTTGAGAGCCGGATCCTCGTCGACCAACCGGCCGAGCGCGCTCGACAGCTTGTCGTCGTCGTTCTGGGTGGCCGCCACGAGCGTGACGGCGAGGTTGGCGTTGGGCAGGGCGGGCGGGTCGATCGTCACCGGCTGATCGTGGGGAGCGAGCGTGGCGCCGGTGGCGGCGGTCAGCTTGGCGGCGCCCACGAGATCGCCTGCCGTCGCCTTGCCCGCCGGCGTCTGCTCCGAACCGCGTAGGTGGAACGGGGCGTGGACCCGCTCGTCACGACCGGTGGCGGTGTCTCGCAGCGTCGTGTCGGCCCCGAGCGTGCCGGAAACCACCTTGAACAGCGAGATCTGGCCCATGTACTGGTCGGAGATGGTCTTGAACACGCGAACGAGAGGCGCCCCGCCGGGATCGGCCGCCACTTCGACGGTCTGGCCGCCGGCGTTCACGGTGACCGGTCGCGCTTCGGGTGAGGGCCCGAGCGAGCAGATGAAGTCGCCGAGCTCGTCGATGCCGACGGCGGTTGTGCCGGAGCCGAGCAACACCGGGAACTCGGTGCACGCCAGCACCTCCGCCGCGAGGGTGCGCTGCAACTCGCCGACGGACGGGATGTCGCCCTCCAGGTAACGCTCGAGCTGGGCGTCGTCGCCCGAGACGATCTCCTCGACCACCTGGTCGTGGATCTCGTGTTCGTGCTCGGCGATGTCGTCGGGCAGCGCCTCGGTGTGGTGCCCTGACGAGTCGTACTCGTGAGCCTGCTCGGTGAGGACGTCGGCGAGCCCGTGCAACGTCTCGGCCTCGCCGAGCGGCAACTCGAGTGGCGTGACACCCTGCCCGAACGTCTTGCGCAGCTGGGCCACGACACCTTCGAAGTCGGCGCGGTGCTTGTCTTCGCGAGTGACGAAGAACATGCGCGGCAGCCCCAGCTGAACACATTTGTGCCACGCCACCTCGGTGCCGATCTCCACGCCGTCGGTCGCGCTGACGACGATGACGACGAGGTCGGCGACCGCCAGCGCGGCATTGACGTCGGCCTCGAAATCGGGGTGGCCCGGCGTGTCGAGCAAGTTGACCCGGCAGGTGTGCCCCTCTGCCGTCTTCCAGTCGAACGACGCCAGGGCCAGCGACACGGTCGAGCGACGGTCGATCTCCTCCGGTTCGCGGTCGAGGACGCTTGTGCCGTCGTCCACGCGGCCGGGTCGGCTGGTCACGCCGGCGGCGAACAGCAGCGCCTCCGCGATCGTGGTCTTGCCGACCCCCCCATGACCGACGAGCGCGACGTTGCGGATCTGGCTCGTTTGATGCGGCATCCTCGCCATCGTTGTCGGCGTACGCCGCGCAGGCAAGTGGGAGCGTTACGGATCCGTCGGCGGCGGGCCGTCGAGGGTGGCGCCGCGTACGTCGATGACCAGCGTCTCGCCGTCGACGACGATCGGGAACACACCGGGATCGGGCGGCGACAGCTCGGAGACGTCGATCGTGCGGCCATCACAGTCGACGAACTGCGCCGTGCCGGGGACCTGCTCGACGATGCAGGTCGAATCGCGGTCTGCCGGATACGCCCAGTAGACCACCCACCCGTCGGCCGGGTCGTCGCCCGTGTGTTCGATGACGATCGAGCGGGTGCCGATCGCGGTCCCCAACTCCGGGAAGAACAACGGGCCGTCCTCGGCCACCGTCTCCGACAGCCCCTCGACGTTGCCGACCGTGAACGTCGACGGCGCGAGCCGCTCGCTGCCCTCGCCGCCGCCCCCCGAGATGAAGGCAGCCATCAGCCACGTGAACAGCGCGATCAGCGCCAGCACGGCCGCCCCGCCCAGCACCGGCACGACGGCGCGGGCGACCGGCGATTTGAGCTCCACGGCTGGCATCGCATCAGTGTGCCGTTTCCATCCGGCTGCACCTCCGAGCTCGCCGGCTCCGCAAGCTTCGGCGCCTCTCCAGCCTGACCCGTTCGCAGCGTGCAGCTTTACGTCGTGTGACAACGCACGGAATAGGGTCACGTGCTCGTGAAGCGCCCGTATCGCGTGGTGGTCGCCAAGCCGGGGCTCGACGGCCACGACCGGGGCGCCAAGACGATCACTCGGGCGCTGCGCGACCACGGTTTCGAGGTGATCTACACCGGTCTGCACCAGACGCCCGAGCAGGTCGCCGAGACCGCGTTGCAGGAGGACGCCGACGCCGTGGGGCTTTCGCTGCTGTCGGGGGCACACACGACGCTGTTCCCGCGTGTTCTGGAGGAGCTGAAGGCGCGTGACCTCAGCGACGTGCTGGTGTTCGGCGGTGGCGTGATTCCCGACGCCGACGTGCGCGCCCTGAAGCAGCAGGGCGTGGCCGAGATCTTCCAGCCAGGGTCGTCGCTGCGTGCGATCAGCACGTGGCTCGAACTCGAGCTCGACACGAGAGAGGGTTAGTCCGCGTGGATCTCTTCGAGTATCAGGGCAAGCAGTACTTCGCCCGCTTCGACATCCCGGTCAGCCCGGGCGACGTCGCCTACACCGTCGACGAGGCGGTGGCCGCCGCCGAGGCGGCCGGGTATCCGGTCGTCGTGAAGGCCCAGGTGCAGGTCGGCGGGCGCGGCAAGGCCGGCGGGATCAAGCTCGCCAACGACGCCGACGAGGTCCGCACGCACGCGGGGAACATCCTCGGCATGGACATCAAGGGCCACGTCGTCAAGCGGGTGTGGGTCGAGCACGCCAGCGAGATCGCCAAGGAGTACTACGCATCGTTCACGCTCGATCGCGCTGCCAAGCAGCACCTGCTGATGCTGAGCGCGCAGGGCGGGATCGAGATCGAGACCGTCGCCGCCGAGAACCCTGACGCGATCGTGATGCTGCACGTCGACCCTGTCGATGGCCTGTCGTTGGAGGCGGCGTGCAAGGCCGTCGTCGACGCCCACATCGACGACGTCGCCGTCGACGGCGTGGCCGACATGCTCGTCAGGCTGTACCGCTGCTTCACCGAGGGCGACTGCGATCTGACCGAGATCAACCCGCTGATCCTGCGTCCCGACGGCGGGGTGCACGCGCTCGACGCCAAGGTGAGCCTCGACGACAACGCCGCTTTCCGGCACCCCGAGTGGGACGAGTTCCGCGCCACCGAGGAGCTCGACGCGCGTGAGCAGCTCGCCCGTCAACACGACCTCCAGTACATCGGGCTCGAGGGCTCCGTCGGGATCATCGCCAACGGCGCCGGCCTTGCGATGTCGACGCTCGATGTCGTGAACCAGGTCGGCGGCAAAGCGTCGAACTTCCTCGACATCGGCGGCGGCGCCAACGCCGACGTGATGGCGGCGGCACTCGAGGTGATCAACTTCGACCAGAGCGTGAAGTCGATCTTCATCAACATCTTCGGCGGCATCACCCGCGGTGAGGACGTCGCCAACGGGATCGTCGAGGCGATGCGGCGGGTCGAGCTCAGGGCGCCGATCGTCATCCGGCTCGACGGCACGAACGCCGAGCAGGGGCGCGAGATCCTGGCCAATGCCGGCATCGCCGACTCGAAGCTGACCACCCGGCCGACGATGCTCGAGGCCGCCCGCGCGGCAGTCGGGATCGCGAACGGAGACGGAAAATGATCGTGTGGCCGAGCTCGGCAGGCGCGCGAGTCGCGAGCAGGAGGAGGCAGTAATGGCGATCTTCGTCGACGCCGGCACGAAGGTGATCGTGCAGGGTCTCACCGGCGGCCAGGGTCGCTATCACGGCCTGCGCAACCTCGCCTACGGCACGCAGGTCGTCGGCGGCGTGACGCCCGGGAAGGGCGGGCTGACCGTCGACACCGAGGACGGCAAGTCCGTGCCCGTGTTCGACTCCGTCGCCGATGCCGTCGCCGCCACCGGCGCCACAGCGTCGTTCGTCGCCGTGCCGCCCAAGGCCGCCCCGGCGGCGATTCTGGAGGCCGCGGCGGCCGGTATCGCGTTCGTGGTGTGCATCACGGAGGGGATCCCCGCCCAGGACGAGGCCAAGGTGTTCAACACGCTGCTGCGCAGCCACCCGGGCACCCGGCTGCTCGGGCCGAACTGCCCGGGGATCATCAGCCCCGGTAAGTGCAACATCGGGATCACCGCCGGCGAGATCGCCGAGGAACCGACGGCGTCAGGGCCCAACGTCGGCATCGTCAGCCGCTCCGGCACCCTCACGTACCAGGCGCTGTACGAGCTCAAGCAGAACGGGATCGGCGTGTCGACCTGCGTCGGGATCGGCGGCGACCCGGTGCCCGGCACGAATTTCATCGACTGCCTGCGCGAGTTCGAGGCCGACGCAGAGACCCACGCGATCATGATGATCGGCGAGATCGGCGGCTCCGCCGAGGAGGAGGCGGCCGAGTTCATCGCAGGCAACGTCACCAAGCCGATGAGCGCCTACATCGCCGGTGTCACGGCGCCGGCCGGCAAGAAGATGGGACACGCCGGGGCGATCGTCTCCGGCGGCAAGGGCACCGCCCAAGGCAAGATGGACGCCCTTCGCGCCGTGGGCGTCCAGGTCGGCCAGAACCCGACCGAAGCCGGCGAACTGATGGCGGCGATCGTCGCCGCCCTTTGACTCGCTGACATTTCGTACGGATCGCGGACACCCGCGTCGCGCAATCGGTACGGTCGCCGCCGTGCGTACTGCGTTGCTGTCCGTGTACGACAAGGCCGGGATCGGCGAACTGGCGGAGGCGCTGCAGGGCCTCGGCTGGCGGATCGTGTCGAGCGGCGGAACTGCCAAGGCGGTCGCCGATCGGGGCGTGCCCGTCACCGACGTGGCCGACTTGACCGGCGTTCCGGCGATCCTCGATCACCGGGTCGTCACACTCCACCCCAAGGTCCATGGCGGCCTGCTCGCCGACCCCACCAAGCCTGGCCACCTGGCCGATATGGAGTCCTACGGCATCGAGCCGATCTCGCTCGTCGTCGTCAACCTCTACCCCTTCACGTCCAGTCCGGGCATCGAGTTGATCGACGTCGGCGGGCCGGCGATGGTGCGGGCGTCCGCCAAGAACCATGCCCACGTGGCGATCGTCGTCGACCCCGCCG
Organism: Ilumatobacter sp.; assembly: GCA_035641795.1. Lineage (GTDB taxonomy): Bacteria > Actinomycetota > Acidimicrobiia > Acidimicrobiales > Ilumatobacteraceae > Ilumatobacter. The sequence continues at coordinate 1,034 of DASQTR010000049.1, read as the reverse complement.
ACTACGACGTCGTGCTGCACGAGATCGAAGCGCACGGCGAGGTGACGCCGGCGACACGGCGCCGGTTGGCCCGCGACGCGTTTGCGCACACCGCCGCCTACGACGCGGGGATCGTGACGTGGTTCGACGCCGCGCAGGCCGAGGTCGAGCCGCTCCCGCCCACCGTCCACGTGACACTCGAGCGCGCCGAGGTGCTGCGCTACGGCGAGAACCCCCATCAACAGGGTGCCCGCTACCGCCTGGCCGGCGCCCACGGTTGGTGGGACTCGATGGTGCAGCACGGTGGCAAGGACCTCAGCTACCTCAACGTGTACGACACCGAGGCGGCGTGGCGGCTGGTCAACGACTTCGAGTCCGCTGCCTGCGTGATCGTCAAACACGCCAACCCGTGCGGTGTCGCGCTCGCCGACGACGTGGGCGAGGCCTACACGCGGGCCAACGACTGCGACCCGGTGAGTGCCTTCGGCGGGATCGTGGCGGTCAATCGCGCCGTGACGCCGGCGATGGCAGACGCACTCTCCGGCGTGTTCACAGAGGTCGTGGTCGCGCCCGGCTACGACGACGCCGCGCTCGACACGCTGCTAGCCAAGAAGAACATGCGCGTCATCACCGCCAATGCGCCGGGTGACTGGCCGTTCGACCTCAAGCCGATCGACGGCGGCTTCATCGTGCAGCAGCCGGATGCCGTCGACATCGACCGCGCGGCGTGGCGCGTCGTCACCAAGGTCGAGCCGACGGCGTCGCAATGGGGGGACCTCGTCTTCGCCTGGCAGGTGTGTGCCGCGGTGAGCAGCAACGCCATCGTCTACGCCAAGGATCTGCAGGCGTTCGGGATCGGGGCCGGCCAGCAGAACCGGCTCGACTCGGCGCGCATCGCCGGCGAGCGCTCAGCCGGTCGGGCGGCGGGCGGTGTGTGCGCCAGCGATGCCTTCTTCCCGTTCCGAGACGGTCTCGACGCCGCCGCCGATGCCGGCATCGCCGCCGTGATCCAGCCCGGCGGGAGCGTCCGCGACGACGAGGTGATCGCCGCCGCT
>DASQTR010000048.1:0-3630 GCA_035641795.1 Ilumatobacter sp. | reverse complement strand
ATACCCGCCGTACAGCGCCCGCGCCGCGTGATGCCCCGGAGGCCGGCACAGGCCATAGGCGACGCGCTCACCGCCGAGCACGTGGTCGGCGGCGGTCAGGGCGACGTCGACCGCCGAGCGTGCCGCCTCGTAGGTCCCTTGTGTGAGCGGCGTCGTGATCTCGTAGCACCACCAACCGAGCCGCATGCCGATCGCCGTCGGCTCCTTGGCCGGACCCATGCCCTCACGAAGCGCCGGCATCGCGAACACGTCGGGCACGACGTCATGGGTGTGGCCGCGCTCGCGCTGGTACTCCTCCCACGCCGACTCGAGGAAGCCGATCAGCCCCGGATCATGGACTGCGGCGATCGGCTCTGTGCCGTACTCGTCGGGCGCGATGAACTCGAACCTGCCGTCGGCGGCGAGTGCGGCGCGGATGATCTCGGCGCGACCGGGGTGCTCGAGCGGCTCCTGGACGTTGGATCCCTCGAACTCGTGCTGCGGGTGGTGCAGTCGATGCCGCAGCGTGTACACGACTTTCACGTCATCATCCTGACATCGTCAATGGTGTCTGGCACCCGGGAGGGTGCCCGACACCGGGCTCAGAAGATCTCGCCGCGACGCAGGATCACCTTGTCGACGAGGCCGTACTCCTTGGCGGCATCGGCGGTGAACCACCGATCACGCTCGCTGTCGGCCTGGATCTGCTCGACCGTCTGCCCGGAGTGCTCGGCGATCAGTTCTGCCATGCGCTGCTTGGTGTAACGCAGTTGCTCGGCCTGGATGGCGATGTCGGCCGCCTGGCCGCGCAGCCCGGCGAGTGGCTGGTGCATCATGATCCGCGCGTTGGGCAGCGTGTAGCGCTTGCCGGTAGCGCCGGCGGTGAGCAGGAACTGGCCCATCGAGGCGGCGAGCCCGAGGCAGACCGTGGCGACGTCGCACCCGACGAACTGCATCGTGTCGTAGATCGCCATGCCTGCCGTGACCGATCCACCGGGACTGTTGACATACAGCCAGATGTCGAGATTGTGGTCCTCGCCCTCGAGGTACAGCAGCTGCGCGCAGACCTGGTTGGCGATCTCGTCGTTGACGTCGGAACCGAGCATGATCACGCGGTTCTTGAGCAGCCGGTTGAAAACGTCGCTACGGGGATCGAACGTGCCCTCGAGTGCGACCGGGATGGGAGCCGTCATGCCCGCAGGCTATACGTCAGCATTGGGTGAACGATCCCGGGCCATAGCGCGGGATCGCTCACACGGATCGCGCCGGAATCACGTCAGCTCGGTGGCGAAGCGGGCTGCCGCATCCAGCGCGATGAAGACCCGCGAACGCAGACCCTCGAGATCAACGCCCTCGGTGCTCTTCTGGCCCGCCTGGTAGCGGGCGTAGACGCCGTGCACGATGCAGGCCGTCTTCCACGAGTTGAAGGCGCGGTAGTACGCGAGGTTCGAGAGATCGGCGCCCGTGGCCCGGGCGTAGCGCGCCGCCAGCTCGTCCCGAGTCGGAAAGCCGGGCAGTGCCGTAGCGGGATCCGTCCCGTAGACGCCTTCGTCACCAGGCTCCGTCCAGGTGTTCAGCGAATACGCGAAGTCGGCGAGCGGATCGCCGAGCGACGCCAGCTCCCAGTCGAGCACGGCCTCGATGTCGCCCGACCGCGAGAACAGCGAGTTGTGGGGGCCGAAGTCACCGTGGACGATCCGCGCCGGACCCTGCTCGGGGATCGAGGTGGACAGCCGCTCGTGCAATTCGTGGACGCGTCGGTCGTCCAGGCCGGCGTAGTCGACCGACGCCGTCCACGACCCGTACCACGTGCGCAGTTGCCGCGCTACGTAGCCGTCATGCCGTCCGAGGTCGCCGAGACCGACCGCGTCCGGTGCGATCGTGTGGAGCGCGGCGAGTACGTCGATGAAGGTTTCACCGGCCTTCCGGCGGGCAGGCTCGTCGAGCCAGTCCCTCACCGAGGCACCGGTGAACAACGCCCGGCCCTCTGCCTTGCGCATCACGTAGAAGTGCGTCTCGGCAAGCGCCCGGTCGTCGCAGTAGACGATCGGCTCGGGGACGGGCACGGAGGTTGGCCAGAGGCCCTCGATGATGCGGTACTCGCGCCACATGTCGTGCGCCTTGGGAAGCAGCTCGCCCTGCGGCGGGCGGCGGATCACCAGCTCTTGCGCTTCCGCATCACGCAGCAGGTAGGTGAGGTTGGAGTGCCCGCCGGGGAGTCGCTCCCAGACGATCGGCGGCGTGACCTCGGCGACGGTGGGCAGCCACGCGTCGATCGTGGGCACGTCGAAGCCGGCGACCGTCGCGTCCATCGTCGTCAGCGTGCCACGCCCGACATCACCACGATCAAACCCTCGTCCTCGTCGAGCTCGTCGCGCGCGGCGATCGCCCCCGCCAGCCCGGCCGACCCCGTGGCGCTGACGTCGAAGCCGGCGGCGGTCGCGATCGCGTGGGCGCGCACGATGTCGGACTCGGGCGCGACGATGGGATGGCCCCCACTCGACCGCATCGCGGCGACGTCGGCGATCCAGTCGTAGGTCTCGTCGTCGAGAATGCCGTCCGCGAGCGAGCGTGGTTCGGGCCACGCCCGCATCACGTCCGGCCAGTCGCGTTCCGGATGCTCGCGACCGTCGAGGCGACGCCAACTGGCGGCCAGCGGCGCGCATCCCTCCGCCTGCACGGTGTCGAGGCGAACCTCCGGTCCCAGCCCGGCGCCGAGACACGCGGCCAGCGCACCACCGCCCACTTGTACGACCGCCCGCCAGCGCCCAGCTGGCAGCGCATCACGGATCTCCCAACCCAGAGTGCGCCCACCGTCGAGGCACAATCCGTTCTCCGGGCCCTGAACGGTGAACGGTATGGCCCCGGCGGCGCCTGCTTCGCGGCAGCGCAGCATCGCCGGATCGCCAGGAGGATCGGCAGACCGCCGCTCGCACACGTTGATCCGGGCTCCGAGCCGGTCGAGCAGTTGCCCGACGTCGGCGCTCATCCAGGTGGGGACGAAGACGTCGATCGGCCACTCCACGCGCTGGGCGAGCGTGGCGGCGGCGATCGCGGCATTGCCGCACGACGCGATCGCGAGCGGTTCACGTACGGGCAGCAACTCCAACTCCTCGGCGGCCCGCAGATGAAGCAGGATCGGGACGAGATGCCGCGCCTTGTGCGACCCGCCGACGTTGCCGGTCTCGTCCTTGACCCAGGTGTCGTGGCTGAGCTCGGTCGACAAATGATCGCTGCGTCCGAACGGTGTGACGACGAACCCCTCGGTGACGGAGCGCGTCAGCGCCGTGCAGTCGCTGTCGGAAAGGCCGTTGGCGCGCGCGAACGACCACCAGGCCAGCCGGCGCCCGTAGCGCACGAACGGGTTGGCGTCGTCGACGTCGTCGGGCGCGACGCCGTCGTCCACGAGGTGCAGCACGTGGTGCGGGTCGGCGGCGGTCGCCTTCGGACATTTCCACGGGAACGCACTGGCGATGTCGACCGACGCCGCGCAGACCGCGCAGCGGAACCCGACGATCACCGGATCAGCTCCTGCACGTGCTGGTCGACGCGTTCGCGTCCGCCGGTCTCCTGGGCGACGACACTGACCGCGGGCGAAGCCGCGAGCACGAGGACGCAGATCGACAGGTCGACACCGGCGGCAGCGAGCAC
>DASQTR010000047.1:0-4390 GCA_035641795.1 Ilumatobacter sp. | reverse complement strand
AGCGAGCGCAGCGAGCGAATCATTGTTACGGCGAGCAACGCCCATTGGAGGCGCCATCTCGTCGGTCGCCCCGAAGCTGTTGACGAATCGATGGTGCCCCAATGAGCACCACTGCCGCCATCGTCATCGGAGTCGCCGTCGTCGTCGTGCTCGGCGCGCTCGCCTTCGTCACGCTCGCCCGCCGCTCCGACGTTCGCGGCGCCGGCGCGCTCAGCAACGAGACACTCCGTCGCGACGCCGACGCCCGCGCCGCTGGCTCGGGACCGGGGGCAGCCGTCGCTCGCACCGCCGCCGACGCCGAGGCCGAGGGCGTGGCCGCCCGCACGGGCCGCGCCCTGGTACCGATCGAGAGCGACACCGGCCTCGTCCCCTGGATCCCGCCCGATCCCGAAGCGATCGGCGTCAGCAGGCGCCAGTTCTTCAACCGCGCCTCCGTCTCGCTGATGGCGGCTGGGATCGGCACGTTCTCGGCGGCTTCGATGGTCGCCTTTCTATGGCCGACGGCAACCGGCGGTTTCGGCGGCAAGGTGCCGGTCGGGCGCTACGACGACATCATCTCCGGCATTCGCACCGGGCAGGGGTTCTTCTACGCCCCTGAAGCGCGGGCGTGGATCACCCAGTACCCCACCGATGCGGTGCCCAAGGCCGAGGCGATCTACGACGAGACGTTGCTGGTCGGTATGCGACGAGGTTTGATCGCCCAGTACCAGAAGTGTCCGCATCTCGGCTGTCGCGTCCCGCAGTGCGTGTCGAGCCAGTGGTTCGAGTGCGGTTGCCACGGGTCGCAGTACAACCAGGTGGGCGAGAAGAAGGGCGGGCCGGCGCCACGCGGCATGGATCACTTCCCGCTCGAGTTCTCCGCAGCCGGTGACGTCACGGTCGACACCGGCCTGATCATCCAAGGCATGCCGATCGGCACCAACACCACTGGCCAGGAGGCCGAGGGACCGCACTGCGTAGGAGCCGCGGAGCACTGATGACCAGCACGTCGTTCCCCGGCCGCCGAGGCCGCGTGTCGTCGGCGCGGAAAGCGATCCTGTGATCGCCCTCACCACAACTTCGATCGCGTGGTTCATCTTCGCGGTGATCCTCGTCGGCTGGCTGGTGTACGCGTTCTTCAACATTCGCCAGTCGCGAGACGAGCTCGGTTCGGAGATCGAGCTGGCGCCCAACCGAAAGCCGTACTACGACGACGACACGCTGGAAGGCAAGCGTCTCGACCGCGTGCTCGGTCTGGGCGTCGTGATGCTGGCGATCACCGTCGTCGCGCTTCCGGTCTACTGGGTGCTCGAGCCCGACCGCCAAGCAGGTGCCACGAAGGCTCAGGAGGAGTTGTTCGTCGAGTGGGGCGCGCTGCTGTTCGCGCCCACCGGGGACAACGTCAGTGCCTTTAATTGCGCCGGCTGTCATGGCGGCATGAACGCGACGGGCGGCGTCGCCGAGTACAACCTCACCGATCCGGCCACCGGCGAGGTCAGAAGCGTTTCCTGGTACGCGCCCGCGCTCGACACGATCTTCTACCGCTACTCCGAGGATGAGGTGCTGTACATCCTGGAGTACGGCCGCCCGTACTCCCCGATGCCGGCGTGGGGCGTGCGCGGCGGTGGCCCGATGAACGACCAGCAGCTCGAGACCCTGCTCGCCTATCTGAGGAGCATCCAGATCGAGCGCGAGGACTGCGGCGTCGGCGAGGACGATCCGCGGATCTGCCCGTCCGGTCACCTCCCCGCCGACATCCAAGAGGAGATCGACGCCGCCGCCCGCACGGCCGTCGAGGACGGTACGGCCGCCTCGTACGGTGAGGCGCTCTACAACCTGACTCTGGCCAGCGGCACCTACAGTTGCGCCCGGTGCCACACACCCGGGTGGAGCTACGGCGACCCCGGCGTCACCGGACAGGGCGCGCTCGGCTGGAACCTCACCGGTGGAGCCGCGGCGCGGCACTTCCCCAACGAAGCCGACATGATCGCGTTCATCAAGACGGGGTCGACCGACGGCGCCCGGTACGGCACCCAGGGCCAGGGATCGGGGCGCATGCCCGGCTTCGGCAACATGCTCACCGACGAGCAGATCACGGCGATCGTCCAGTACGTCCGGAGCCTCTAATGGGATCACTGGTCGCGATCAACTGGGAGTTCGAGCTCCGCGGCATCCTCACGGTCATCATGGGCGTCGCAGTGCTGATGGGCTCGGTGTACCTCGTGCTGATGACGAACCTCGGCGCCCGGCTCGGCTTCATCGTCACGTTGGCGGCGTTCGCCGGTTGGATGGCGCTGATGGGCGGCATCTGGTGGATCTACGGCATCGGTCTCAAGGGGGATGACGCCGAGTGGAAGGCGGTGACCGGCAGGACCGTCATCCAGAACGTCGAACTGCTGCACGAGGCGGCGGTGCTCGACCAGCCACTCGAGCTCAGCGAGACCGACACCTCGAGTGCCAAGGCGGACGTGCTCGCCGCCCAACTCGAGTCAGAGGGATGGGACCGCGTCGACGAGTCTGCGGCCGAGTTCGGGCAGGCCGAGGCCGCAGCAGGGGTGTTCCTCGAGGAGGAGGACGTCTTCGAACCCGGCGAGTTCGACGTCACCAACATCTACGAGATCGGCGGCGAGGCGTATCCCAAGCCGCTGGGCGACGAGCTCGACCTGATCGCCTTCTGGCACAAGCCGCTCTACTCGCTGGTCGAGGTCGCCCCGTTCGTGCCGCTGCGAAACGAGCCGGGTCGCGCGCCCACGCTCCCCGAGATCGATCCTGCGCAGCAGCGCCAGTACGTGTACATGATCCGCGACCTCGGTTCGCTGCGCGAGCCAGCGGCGTACATCTGCATCGGCTCGACGATCGTCTTCCTCGGGCTGTGTGGCCTGCTTCATCGGCGTGACCGGTTCGTCGCCCGCAATCTGAGTCGCAAGGCGCTGGCCGCCGGCTGATCATGGGCCAGTACGTTCCGATCATCCTCCTGATGGTGCTCGCTGTCGTGTTCGGCGCGCTGTCGTTCGCGGCCTCGCGGCTGCTCGCGCCGCGCCGTCCGTCCGACGCCAAGGAGGCTCCGTACGAGTGCGGCATCGTGCCCAGCCGCGAGCCGCCCGATCGCTTCCCGGTCGGCTTCTACATCGTGGCGATGTTGTTCGTGATGTTCGACATCGAGATCGTGTTCCTGTACCCGTACGCCGTGGAGCGTTCCACGCTCGGCGTGTTCGGCTTCTGGGCGATCGTCGTCTTCTCGGTGATCTTCTTCCTGACCTTTGTGTACGAGGTGGCACGCGGGGGCCTCGACTGGGGCCCGCGCCACGAGTACCGCCGCCTCGACCGTGATGCGGCGATGATCTCACCCGAGCGCGACTCGTCATCCACCATCCGCAGGGTCGGCCTCGAGGGCCGCACCGACCTCGTGACCGCCGGGGGAGCGGCATCCACACCAGACGACGGCGTCGCCGCGTAGCTCTACAAGGAGGCCAGCGTGGGAGTGATCAAGGATGTGCCCGATGACGGCCTCGGTGGGCTGAGCCACAACGTGATCACCGGCCGTCTGGAAGACCTCGTCAACTGGGCTCGGGCGCGCTCGTCATGGCCGGCATCGTTCGGCCTCGCGTGCTGCGCGATCGAGATGATGGCCACCGGCGGTGCCCACTACGACATCGCCCGGTTCGGCATGGAGGTCTTCCGCGGGTCGCCGCGCCAGGCCGACATCATGATCGTCGCCGGACGCGTCAGCCAGAAGATGGCGCCGGTGCTGCGTCAGGTCTACGACCAGATGATGGAACCGAAGTGGGTGATCTCGATGGGGGTCTGCGCCTCCTCGGGCGGGATGTTCAACAATTATGCGATCGTTCAGGGCGTCGACCAGATCGTGCCGGTCGACGTGTACGCGCCCGGCTGCCCGCCCACGCCCGAGACACTGCTGCACTCGATCGAGACGCTGCACCAGTTGATCGAAGACGGCGAGCTCCTACGCCGTCGCGCCCAAACCGGCGCCGGCGCCAACATGCACGTCCAGGAGATCCCTGCCACCTCGATGCCCGTGCTCCTCGAGAGCAGGTGAGCATGGCGGACGCGACCACACCCGAGCCCGACGCGGAACCGGTTTCGCCGGCGGACGAGCCGCTGCTCGTACACGGCTGCCCGATGATCGAGTCGCTCGGTCAGCGCGTCATCCACCCGACCCGAGCGCAATACGTCGACGTCGTGAAGGCGCTCGCTGACGACGGTTACGCGATGTGCGTCGACCTCACCGCTGTCGACTACCTGCGCTTCATGGAACGCTCGCTGCCCGCCGGTGTGCGCGGCGAGCGCTTCGAGGTCGTCGTCAATCTGCTCGACATGGCCGGTCGGCGCCGTATTCGCCTGCGTGTCCAGGTTCCCGAGTCCGACGCTTCGCTACCCAGCCTCTTCGATA
>DASQTR010000046.1:0-22140 GCA_035641795.1 Ilumatobacter sp. | reverse complement strand
GTTGCGATGCATCTGCATCGTCTTGATCACGACACCGTCGCCGTCGAGGTATGCGACGTCGACGGGGAAGCGCATGCCCAACGTGTGGATCCAGCGGCACCGGCGTAGGACGAGTGCGCCTTCCATGTGGTCGCGACCGAGCAGCCCTCGGCGCCGTGCGGCCCGGCTGTCAGCGACCTCGGCCGAGGCGAGCACCCGCGCATCGTGGTTCACCAGCCAAGGCACAGCCGCAGTGTGCCACGCCATGCTCATGATCGGATCCCGCGGGCGGTACCGTCGCCGCCCGTGCCCATCCTCCACGCGGTCGTGCTCGGGCTCGTGCAGGGACTGTCGGAATTCCTGCCGATCTCGTCGAGCGGGCACCTCATCCTCGTGCCGTGGCTGTTCGGGTGGGACGACTTCGCCGGCTACGAGGGGGCCGAGTCGATCAAGAAGGCGTTCGACGTCAGTTTGCACATCGGCACGCTGATCGCAGTGGTCGCCTACTTCCGTCGCGAGCTGGCCGTGTACATCCGCGAGGGGTTGCTGATGGTGGTCCGTCGCGATCGTCCGGCGACCGTCGAGGGCCGCATCGCGTGGCTGCTCCTGTTGGCGACGGTGCCGGCCGCGCTCGTCGGCGCTGTGTTCGAGAAGCAGATCGATGAGCAGCTCGGCGAACCATGGATCATCGGCGTGTCGTTGATCGTGTTCGGCCTGCTGTTGTGGTGGGCCGATCAGCAGCGGGGCGCTCGCAAGCTCGAGCAGCTCCGGGTCGCCGATGCGGTCAAGGTCGGAGCCGCGCAGGCGCTTGCGCTCAACCCGGGGACGTCCCGATCGGGCATCACGATCACGGCTGCCCGCTGGATCGGCTTCGATCGGGACGCCGCGGCGCGCCTGAGCTTTCTGATGAGTGTGCCCGTGATCGCCGGTGCCGTGCTCTTCAAGGCGGTGCGGCTCGCCCAGGACGGCATTCCCGATGGCCTGGTGTGGCCCATGATCGTCGGCATCATCACCAGCGCGATCGCCGGCTGGTTCGCGGTATGGGGCACGCTCGCGCTGTTGCGCACGCAGACGTTCCTGCCGTTCGTGATCTACCGCGTCTTGCTGGGTGTCGCCGTACTCGGCATCGCCGCGTCGGGCTGGCGCTGAGCCCTACGGAACGAGCAGGACCGTCAGGCCGCCCGCATGGGCGCCCGCCGCGACCATCGGCGCCACGGCCACCGGCACGGCGACGAGCGTGACGTCGTGGTGGTACCCGACGACGATCGCATCACTCGCGAGCACGACCCCGTCACCGACGATCTGCACCCGCTCGCCGATCGCCGCGCCCGCGGCCGGTGACTCGACGATGGGCACCGCCGCCCAGCCGTCGGGAAGCAACGCCGTCGGACCGGCGTCGCCGGCGCGCCCGACGTCGATCGCGGTGACGATCTCGCCGGCGGTCACCGCCTGCCGCGCGACGAGCGGCTGTGCCCTTGCTTCCGGTGCGAGCGCGCCGAGCGGGACGACTGCCGCCGGAAGCTCCCGCACTTCGACCTCGAGCGCCTCGCCAGGCGTCGTGTCGCGGCGAGCCACCAGCACTTCGCGTGCCTCGCCCCATGCCCGTCGTGCGTCGTCGACGCCGGCCACCCGTTCCCGCAGCGCGGCGCCGGTCGCGACGGCGGCGGCGGCCACCACGAGCCAGTGGATCCACGGGCGGCGCGCGAGCAACCTGCGCAGCGCGACCGGCAACATCTGCAGCGAGGGCATCGAGCCTCCAGGACGAACGCGTCACGATGGAGGAAGCCGGGATGGGTCACGCTACCGCCGCGTCTGTGGCCTGAACCGGTAGCGTTCGCCGCCCGACTTCCTCCAGTTCCAACGTGCGCGTCACGAACGGTCGAGGAGACGAATGTCAGGCACTCCCGAGCTGCCACCGCGGCCGTTGCCGCCGCGCGGCGCGGTCACGGTCGTGAGCGAGTGGTTGCGGTGGATCGGGCTCGCCCGGCTCGTCGCCTCGGCCGTCTCGGTGGTGATCGTCGTGGGCGGCGGCGTGTGGCTGCTGCGCGCACCGGCTCCGACGACCGAAGCCACGATCCCGCTGGCGCAGGGCTCGTCCCCGACGGTGACGTTGCCGCCGCCGTCCACCGTGACGACCACGCCGCCCACTGTGTCCGGGCCACTGTTCGTCCACGTCGCCGGCGCCGTCGCCGGTCCCGGCGTCTACAGGCTCGCTGCGCCGGCGCGTGTGGTCGACGCCGTCGCCGCCGCCGGCGGAGCAACCGCCGACGCCGACCTCGACGGGCTCAACCTGGCGGCGGCGCTCGCCGACGGTCAGCGCGTCTACGTCCCGCACGCCGGTGAGGTCGACCCGGCGGCCGTGCCTTCCGGCGGTCCTACCCCGACCGGAGAGTCGGATGGTGAAGAGCAAGCCGGACCGGTGAACGTCAACACCGCCACCGCCGGCGAACTCGAGTCGCTCCCCGGCGTCGGCCCCGCGACGGCGGCGGCGATCGTCGACGACCGCACTCGCAACGGGCCGTTCGCGTCGGTCGACGAGCTCGAACGAGTGCCCGGGATCGGGCCGACCAAGCTCGCCGCGCTGCGCGAGCAGGTCACCGTGTGATGGTCAGGCGAGCTGCCACTCGACGAGCGACTCGTCGAGGATCATGGTCGCGGCCGCCAGCGCCACGATCGCGCCGAGCACCACGGCGATCGTCAAGAACGTCATCTCACGCCAGAAGTCGCGCCACGACGCCACCGTCGAGCGCGTTGCCCGGCGGGAGGCGACGAGGCCCAGGAAGAGCCACAGCGGCACGCTGGCCACGATCGCCATCGGATATCGCGAGTCGTCGGCGAACGGGGCACCCGCGAACAGCAGCCCGGGCGCGGCGGAGACACCGGCCACCAGCCCCAGCAGGCCGCTCGTGCGGCCGTTCGCGATCCGGAGCGACAGCCATGCGATGGCGCCGAGGAGTGCCATCGGCACCAGGCCCAGCAATGGTCCGAAGACGCGTATGCGTGTGCGGTACCAGCGCGGTCCGGCGATGAGCGGTTCGGGCGGCACTCCAGCCGCACGCGGGCGCGTCCGGTCGTGGCGAGTCAGCGTGTCGATCCGACGAGCCTACGGCGGCGACCTCCACGGTGTGCGGCACCCATTGCCTTCGTCGCTCCTAGTCGGGATCGCAGCGGCCGTGGCGCTGGCCTGCTGGTCGGGAAATCGCGATCCCTTGTCGCCCGCGACAATCGGAGCCGTCGCCGTGGGATGGGTCACGTTCCTGGCGGTCAGCCGCAACGACCCATTGCCCCTTCGGCTGGTGATCGTCACGGTGCTGCTCGTCGGTCTCGCGCAGGTTCGCGCGACCGCCGCGTGGGACTCGTTGACCCCCCGCCACACGGGCGAGTTCCAGGGCTGGGTCACCGTGAGGGTCGACCCGCAACCCTTTCCGAGCGCGACGCGAGTCGTGCTCCAGATCGAGGGCCAACGCTTCGAGTACTGGGCGCGCGGCCGCGCCAAGCGCCTGCGCGTGGCCGAATGGTCCGCCGGCGACCGTGTTCTCCTCAGCGGCGTGCGCGAAGCGCTCGATCCGGAGCGCCGCCAACGCGTCGCCTCCCAGCACGTGGTTGGTGAGCTCACGCTGACATGGGCTGCCGAGCTCGCGGAGGGCGGGCCGCTCGACCGCGCATCCAACCGTGTCCGCGACACGCTGGCGCGAGGATCGACGGCCCTTCCACACGGCGAGGATGCGCTCTTCCGCGGTCTCGTGCTCGGCGACGATGCCGATCAGCCGCCGTCGATGGTCGACCGCTTCCGCGCCAGCGGGCTGTCGCACCTGACCGCCGTCTCCGGACAGAACGTGGCATACGTGTTGGCGGCCGCCGGCCCGTTGTTGCAGCGGCTGCGACCGGCGGCTCGCTGGGTGATCACCGTGGGGCTGATCGCATGGTTCGTGATGCTCACCCGATTCGAGCCGTCGATCGTGCGCGCCGGGGCGATGGCGGCGCTCTCGGCGACCGCCTTCGTCCTCGGACGGGAACGTCATCCGGCGCGGCTGTTGTGCATTGCGGTGATCGCGCTGCTGCTCGTCGATCCGTTGCTCGCGCGCTCGGTCGGGTTCTGGCTGTCGGCCGGCGCCACGGCGGGCGTCACCACGATCGGCCCGTGGCTCGCCGATCGACTGCGGGTGTTGGGTCTGCTGGCCGTGCCGGTCGCGGTCACGCTCGGCGCCCAGATAGGCGTGCTCGTGCCGGCCATGCTCGTGTTCGGCCAGGTGCCGCTGGTCAGCGTGCCTGCCAACGTGCTTGCCGGGCCGGTGGCCGGGGCGGTGATGCTGTACGGGCTGCCGGCGGGTCTGCTCGCCGGCGGCCTGCCGACAGTGGCTCCGGTGGTCATGCTGCCGTGCCGGCTCGGCGTGCGCTGGGTCGACACGGTGGCGCTGCTCGGCGCCAGGCTGGAACCGGGCGGCAGCGCCAGTTTGGTCGGCTGGCTGTTCGTGCTCGCCGCGGTCGGTGTGCTCGTCACGTGCGGCGTCCGCCGGGACCGGCGGTAAGAATCGCATTGCCATGGGTGTCCATCTGCTGACCGGTGACGACGACTCGATCCTGCGCAACAAGGCCCACGATCTCGTCGCGCATCTCGTCGGCGACGACGACCGCAGCCTGCTCGTCGACGAGTTCGACGGTGAGGACTACGAGCTGCGGTTGGTCGTGGACGCCGCCCAGACGCTGCCCTTCCTCACAGACCGCCGGATCGTCGTCGCTCGTGACATCGGGCGCTTTGCCGCCGAGGAGCTCGGCCCGCTGCTCGGCTATCTCGCCGATCCCCTCGACACGACGCAGCTCGTGCTCGTGGCCGGCGGCGGCCGACTCCCCAAGAAGCTGACGGATGCGGTGGCCGCCACCGGCGGGCACGTGACTGACACCAACCCGCCCCGCAAAGCGGGCGACCGCACCGCTTGGGTGCGGAGCCAGGCCGAGCTGCACGGCGTGCGGCTCGACATGGGCGCGGCGACAGGGATTGCCGAGCGGCTCGGCGACGACATGGGACGCCTCGACGGGATCGTCTCGGTGTTGCACTCGACGTTCGGCGAGGGCCTCCGCCTCACGGCGAGCGACGTCGAGCCGTTCCTCGGCGACGCCGGAGACGTGCCGCCGTGGGACTTCACCGATGCGATCGATGCCGGCCAGACCGCCAACGCGCTGACGACGATGAGCAGGATGATGAACGGCGGCGAACGCCACCCACTCCAGATCATGGCGATCCTGCATGCCCACTACACGAAGCTGGCGCGACTCGACGGCGTCGACGCTCGCAGCGAACGCGAGGCGGCGGAGGCGATGGGCATCAAACCGGGGTTCCCGGCCAAAAAGGCACTCGGGAACTACCAGCGGCTCGGCGGTGGGGGAGTGAAACGCGCGATCGGCTTGCTGGCAGCGGCCGATCTCGACCTCCGCGGCGCGACCGATCTCGATTCCGAGACGGTGATGGAGGTGCTGGTCGCGCGACTGAGTCGACTCAGCCGGCGGCGTTGACCTTCTTCATCAAGCGGCTCTTCTTGCGGGCCGCCGTGTTCTTGTGGATGATGCCCTTGGAGGCCGCCGAGTCGATCTTCTTGACCGCCATGCGCACCGCCTCGGCATTGGCGTCGTCGCCGATCGTGCGGGTAGCGCTCTTGGTGCGGCTCTTGAGCTCGCTCCGGGTCGCCTTGTTGCGCTCGGCTGCCTTGGCGTTCGTGATGTTGCGCTTCTTCTGGCTCTTGATGTTCGCCACTGGGCAATCTCTCTTCTCAGTTTCGGAGGCGCGATGAGGCTAGCCGCATGCGGCCGTCATCCCCAACGCTCGGGTCAGGCTGCACCGGTAGCGTGATCGATTGCCATGCAGCTCGACCGCATCCGGAATTTCTCGATCATCGCTCACATCGACCACGGCAAGTCGACGCTGTCCGACCGCATCCTCGAGATCACCGGCGCGGTCGAGGCGCGCGACATGAAGGCGCAGTACCTCGACTCGATGGATCTCGAGCGCGAGCGCGGCATCACGATCAAGGCCCAGAACGTCCGCGTCGACTGGAACGGGTACGTATACCACCTGATCGACACGCCGGGGCACGTCGACTTCGGCTACGAGGTGAGCCGCTCGCTGGCGGCGTGCGAGGGCGTGGTGCTCGTCGTCGACGCCGCCCAGGGCATCGAGGCCCAGACCCTCGCCAACTGCTACCTGGCGCTCGAGCACGACCTCGAGATCGTCGCCTGCCTCAACAAGATCGACCTTCCCGCCGCCGACCCCGACCGCTACGCGATGGAGATCGAGACCGTGCTCGGCATCGCCGCCGAGGACATCCTCAAGATCTCCGCCAAGACCGGTGAGGGCGTCCCCGAGCTGCTCAACGCGATCGCCGAGCGCATCCCGCCGCCGACGGGCGACCCCGACGCCGCACTCCAGGCGCTGATCTTCGACTCACAGTTCGACCAGTACCGCGGGGTCGTGTCGTCGGTGCGGGTGATGAACGGCCGGCTTGCCGCCGGGTCGCGTCTGCACTTCATGCAGACCGGCGCCAGCCACGACGCAATCGAGATCGGTGCCCGCCGCCCGGAGCCGACGCCGCTGCCCGAGCTGGGCGCCGGCGAGGTCGGCTACCTGATCGCCGGCATCAAGGCCGTCGGCGACGCCCGCTCGGGCGAGACCATCACCACCGCCTCGAAGGGCTCGACGCAGCCGCTGCCGGGCTACCAAGACCCGAAGCCGATGGTGTTCTCCGGCCTGTTCCCGATCGACGGCGACGACTTCGAGAACCTGCGCGAGTCGCTCGCCAAGCTGAAGTTGAACGACGCCTCGATCAACTACACGCCCGAGTCGTCGGGCGCGCTCGGCTTCGGGTTCCGATGCGGATTCCTCGGTTTGCTGCACATGGAGATCGTGAAGGAACGGTTGGAGCGCGAGTTCGATCTGGCGCTGATCGCGACCGCGCCGTCGGTCGAGTACCGCGTCACGGAGACCGACGGCACCACCACTGTCGTCTCCAACCCGAGCGAGTTGCCGCTGGTCCAGAAGATCGACCACATCGAAGAGCCGGTGTTCCGGGTCTCGATCATCACACCCAAGGAGTACACGGGGAGCTTGATGGAGCTGTGCCAGAACCGGCGCGGCGAGATGAAGAAGATGGAGTACCTCTCGCCCGAGCGTGTCGAGCTGCACTACGAGATCCCGCTCGCCGAGGTGGTCGTCGACTTCTTCGACCAACTGAAGTCACGCAGCCAGGGCTACGCCTCGCTCGACTACGAGCTCGCCGGGTACCAGCGCGCCAACCTCGTGCGCGTCGACATCCTCCTCAACGGTCTCCCGGCCGACGCCTTCTCGACGATCGTCCACCGCGACCACGCCGAGGCCTACGGCCGGCGGATGTGCGAGAAGCTCAAAGAGCTGATCCCGCGCCAGATGTTCGACGTCCCGATCCAGGCCGCGATCGGCGGCAAGGTCATCAGCCGTGAGACGGTCAAGGCCCGGCGCAAGGACGTGCTGGCCAAGTGCTACGGCGGCGACATCACCCGCAAGCGCAAGCTGCTCGAGAAGCAGAAGGAAGGCAAGAAGAAGATGAAGTCGATCGGCCGGGTCGAGGTCCCCGGCGACGTCTTCATCAGCGCCTTGAAACTGGATGACTGAAATGTCGGGCACGTTCCGGTCGGTCCGCAACAACCGGAACGCGCAACTGTTCTTCCTCGGGCTGATGGCGTCGAACATCGGCACGTGGGTCCAGTTCACCGCAGTCGCCATCCTCGTCGACCGATTGACCGGCAAGACCACCGCGATCGGCATCCTCAGCGCGCTCCAGTTCGGTCCGATGCTCGTGCTCGGCGCCTGGTCAGGCGCCGTCGCCGACCGCGTCGACCGTCGCACGATGACGATGCTCACACAGAGCGCCCTCGCCCTGCAGGCGTTGACGCTCGCGCTGCTCGAAGTCACCGGCACGATCACGATCGAGGCGATCTACGCGCTCACGTTCGTGCTCGGCGTCATCGCCGCACTCGACAATCCCGCGCGGCGCGGGTTCGTCACCGAGCTCGTACCCGAGGAACAGATCACCAACGCGGTCTCGCTCAACACGGCGGTGATGACCGGCTCACGCATCTTCGGCCCGGCGATCACCGCCGCCCTCGTCACGACAGCCGATACGGCGGTGCTGTTCATGATCAACGCCGTGTCGTTCGCGGCATTCATCGTCCCGCTGGCGCTCATCGATCGCTCGCGCCTGTACCCGCCGCCCCGATTGCCGAAGGGCGGCACACCGGTTCGGGACGGTTTGCGCTATGTGCGCGATACGCCGATCATGCTCGCCACGTTCGTGGTCTTCGTCACGGTGTCCACGTTCGGCTTCAACTACAACGTCTCGCTGCCTCGGATGGCGGCCGAGGTCTGGGACGACGAGCGCTGGTACGGCTGGATGCTCGCCGCGATCAGCCTCGGGAGCATGCTCGGCGCGTTGGCCACCGCAGGTCGTCAGCACGTGTCGATCAGGTGGATGGCAGGCACGGGGTTCCTGCTCGGCGCCGCCGGCATCGGGCTCGCGTGGTCGTCCAACCCGTGGGTGGCGCTGCTCGTGTCGATCCCCGTCGGGCTCGGAGGCGCCGGCTTCGTCGCCAGCATGAACGCCATCACGCAGCAGGAATGCCCTCCCGTGATGCGCGGCCGGATCATGGCGCTGACCGCGGTGGCCTTTCTCGGCTCGTATCCGATCGGTGGCCCGATCACCGGCATCATCGGCGACCAGATCAGTGTCCAGTGGTCGTTGTGCTACGGCGCCATCATCACGGTGGTCGCCACCGCCGGGCTCGTGTGGTGGGCACTCGGCAGGGCACCCGAGGCGTCCCGGTTCGAGGCCCTGCGCAACATGCTCGGTGCCTCGGCGGCGGCAGGACCCAACCCTGGGGAGCACCCGTAGCGTGACCGCCCGCTCGATCATGTGGTTCCGGCGCGACCTGCGGGTCGACGACCATCCCGCGCTGGAGGCGGCGTGCGCCGGCGGGGCCGTGCTGCCGCTGTTCGTCGTCGATCCGGCATTCGCACGCAGCGGTGCACCACGGCGGCGAATGTTGGCGAGCGCCCTCGCACGGCTCGACGCAGCAATCGGCGGGGCGCTCGTGATCCGTGTCGGTGACCCGTCGAGCCTCGTTCCCGCGATCGCCGAGGAGATCGCCGCCACGACGGTGTTCGTCTCCAAGGACTTCGGGCCGTACGGCCGGCGGCGCGACCGATCGGTGGCCACGGCGTTGCAGGCGGCCGGCCGGGCGCTGCGGGGAATCGGGTCGCAGTACGCGGTCGAACCCGGAACGCTGCGCACTGCAGCGGGCGACCCCTACCGCGTGTTCACGCCCTTCCTCCGGCGCTGGCGTGACGCAGCGTGGCTGGCGCCGCGCCCCGAGCCGGCTGCCGGCGACTGGATCGAGGCCCGCTCCGATCACTGCGACCTTACGCTGGACGAGGCTGCGTCGCTCGACTGGGAGCCGCGCTGGTCGCGGTTCCGAAACGGCGCGCTGGGTGACTACCCGACCGGACGCAACCGACCCGACATCGACGGCACGAGCCGCCTGTCGCCGCACCTGCGCTTCGGCGTCGTCCATCCCCGGCAGCTGCTCGGCGAGCTCGACCCGAGCGAGCCCGCGCATCGCGTGTTCGCCGATGAGCTCGCCTGGCGCGACTTCTACGCCGACGTGCTGCTGCGAGATCCCGAGTCGGCGTGGCGCAATCTCGACCGGCGCTTCGACGCGCTGCCGGTCGACACCGATGCCGCCGCGCGGGGACGGTTCGCGCGCTGGGCGCGAGGTGAGACCGGATTCCCCATCGTCGACGCCGGCATGCGGCAGCTGGCGCAAGTCGGCTGGATGCACAACCGGGTGCGGATGATCACGGCCAGCTTTCTCGTGAAGGACCTGCACCTGCCATGGCAATGGGGCGCTCGCCACTTCATGGCGAATCTGGCAGACGGCGACATGGCGTCGAACAACCACGGGTGGCAATGGGCGGCCGGCAGCGGCACCGACGCCGCTCCGTACTTCCGGATATTCAATCCGTCCGCGCAGCTCGAGCGCTATGACCCCGATCGCGAGTACGTCGCCCGATGGATTCCCGAACTGGGTAGCTCGCGGTATCCGGAGCCGGTCGTCGACCACGCCGCCGAGCGACGTGAGGCGCTCGCCAGATACGAAGCGGTACGTCGCGCCTGAGAGGGGAGCCTGCGGCGACGATTGGCGCTCGGTAGTCTTGACTGCCAGCATGCTCGACGATCGCAAGACCGCAATCCTCAGCGCCGTGGTGCAGGAGTACATCGCGACCGCGCAGCCGGTCGGGTCATCCCACATCGCCTCGGCATCGGGCATCGGCGTGTCGTCCGCCACGGTCCGCAACGAGATGGCGGTGCTCGAGCAGGAGGGCTTCCTCATCCAGCCGCACACGTCGGCCGGTCGCATCCCGACCGACAAGGGCTACCGGTTCTTCGTCGACCATCTCGCGTCGCCGAACAGGCTCGACGCGGCGGTGACCCGCCAGATCGGCGACTTCTTCGCCGCCGCCCACGGCAGGTTGGAGGAGATGCTCTACCAGACGTCCGACCTCTTGACCAGGCTGACGCACAACGCCGCTGTGATCGTCGGACCGAAGTCCGAGGCGGCCACGATCCGCAGCGCCCAGCTCGTACGACTGTCGTCCACGGTGGCGACGGTCGTGCTCGTGCTCGGCAACGGCACGGTCGAGCACGAGATCGTGGAGATCGACGACACCATCAGCGACGCCGTTCTCAACGCCGCCTCGGCCCACCTCGAGGCCAGTCTGTCGGGTGCCACGCTGGCTGGACTGGCATCGATCCCGCCGTCCGACGACGCCACGGTCGATGCCTTGTGCGCGACCGTGCTGGGTGCTGCACATGCAGGTCTCGCCGACGATCACCTCTACGTCGGCGGCGCCTCCACCGTCGCCGAGGCGTTCGAGGCCGTCGACGTCGTCCGCCAGGTGCTGCAGACGCTTGAGCAGCAGTTCGTGGTCGTCTCGCTCGTGCGCGATCTCGTCGACCGCGGCATGTCAGTCGCGATCGGTATCGAGCACGGCGTCGAGCCGTTGTCGGCATGCTCGGTCGTGGTGGCGCCGGTGGTCGTCGACGGCGAACACGTCGGTTCGGTCGGCGTGCTCGGCCCCACTCGCATGAACTACCCGCGGGCGCTGGCCACTGTCGACGTCGTCAGCGAGCGCCTCGGCCGCAGGCTGGGAGAAGCCTAAGTGGCTGACGTTTACTGCGTTCCCCGGCCACGCAGGCCGTTGCTGGCCGATCGCTCGCTGGGCCTCGCTCACTCGCGCGGTGCGTGTGATCATGGCTGACTACTACGAGTTGTTGGGCGTCAGCCGCTCGGCGACGGCCGAGGATTTGAAGAAGGCGTACCGCAAGCGGGCGCGCGAGCTGCACCCTGACTCCAATCCCGGCGACCCCGCCGCGGCGGAGCGATTCAAGGAGGTGTCCCGGGCCTACGCCGTGCTCTCCGACGACGAGCAACGTGCCCGTTACGACCGCTTCGGCGAGGCAGGGGTCGGCGGCCAGTCGGGCGTGCCCAACATGGAAGACCTGTTCGGCGGCGGCGGACTGGGCGACATCTTCGACGCCTTCTTCGGCGGAGGTAGCCCCTTCGGCGGCGGCCGCCGCGGCCCCAGTGGCCCACCCCGTGGCCAGGACATGGAAGTCGCGGTCACGATCACGTTCGAGCAGTCGGTGTTCGGCGATCAGATCCCGGTCGACGTCCGCCTCCCGCAACGCTGTGCCGAGTGCAACGGCTCGGGGGCGGGCGAGGGCACCCAGCCGGTCGCCTGTGCCGAGTGCAACGGCTCGGGTCAGGTCAGGCGCGTCCGCCAGAGCGTGCTGGGCCAGATGGTTTCGAGCAGCCCCTGCCCGCGGTGCGGAGGCCTCGGGCAGATCATCACCACGCCGTGCAGCAAGTGCCGCGGCGAGGGTCGGGTCACACTCGAGAAGACGTACACCGTCGACGTGCCGGCCGGCGTGGTCGACGGCTCGACGCTGCGCCTCACACGTCGCGGCGCGGCCGGCCCGCGAGGCGGATCCAGCGGCGACCTCTACGTCCACCTGCGCGTGCAGCCGCACGACCGCTACCGCCGCATCGACGACGACCTCATCACCGACGTCCCGATCTCGATCGCCCAGGCCGCGCTCGGCACGAAGATCGACCTGCCCACGCTCGACGGCGACGAGGAGCTCACGGTCCAGGCCGGTACACAACCCGGACACGAGTTCGTGCTGCGCGGGAGGGGCGTGCCCAGACTGCACGGTCGTGGCCGGGGCGACCTGCGGGCGATCCTTCGGGTCGAGGTGCCGGCCAAGCTCTCGAGCGCCGAATCCGAGCTGCTCCGCCAGTACGCCGAATTGCGGGGCGAGTCGGTCGCCGACGCCGGTGGCCTGTTCTCGAAGATCAAGTCGGCGTTCTCGTGACCGACGCGGCGGCGCGCGGCATGCTGCGCGCCGCTGCCGCTCACGTGATCGTCGACGACGTCGCCGCTCCTGTGCTCGACGCCGCCGCCGCCCATCACCTCTTCCGCGTGCTGCGGCTCCGCGACGGCGAAACAGTCACCGTCACCGACGGGCGCGGGAACTGGCGATCGTGTCGCGCCGCCGGCGGTGAGTTGCAACTCGACGGCGACGCGCACGCGGTGCCGGCGCGCGCCATGCCCAGCACCGTGGCATTTGCGATCCCCAAGCTGGACCGCCCCGAATGGGTCGTCCAGAAGTTGACCGAGCTGGGTGTGGAGCGCATCGTGCTGCTCCATGCCGATCGATCCGTCGTGCGCTGGGACGTCGACCGTGCCGCCCGCCACGTCGCCAGGCTGCGCCGTGTCGCGGTGGAGGCGCTCGAGCAGTCGCGTGGAGTCTGGTTGCCCGACATCGTCGGCCCGTTGCCCGCCGCAGAGGTGCTGCCCGGCATGGTCGTCGCCGAACCGGGAGGGCGCGCACCGACGACGTGTGACCATGCCGTGGCGATCGGTCCGGAAGGCGGGTGGTCGTCTGACGAACTGGAACTGGCGTCCGACCGGGTGGCGCTGACGCAGACGGTGCTGCGTGTGGAGACGGCGGCGCTCGTCGCGGGGGCACTAATGTCCTGCCGCCAATGAACACGCGGCGTGTGACTGGCCGCCATTTTCCCACGCTCCGGAGTTGGCTAGTGTGGCGCTGACCACACACCAGGCGGAGCGGGAGGAAGTGGGTGCCAATGAGTTATGCACTAGAGGTCGAGGAAGACGACGCTGGCTATAGCGCCCAGGTCGGTGAACGCCTGCGGTCGATCCGCAAGCAGAAGCGGCTGTCGCTGCATGACGTCGAGGCGCAGTCCTCACAAGAGTTCAAGGCATCGGTGCTCGGCGCCTACGAGCGCGGTGAGCGCGCCTTGTCGCTCCCCCGCCTCGACCGGCTGGCGCAGTTCTACCGCGTGCCGGTCGACCAGCTCCTGCCCCGACGTGCCGACGACCCGGGCGGCGCCGAGGGCACGGGCCCGCGGCCGAAGCTGGCGATCGACATCCTCAAGCTCACACAGCTGTCCGGTGCGCCGTTCGAGATGCTGACCCGCTTCCTGCGGATGATCCAGGTGCAAAGACAGGACTTCAACGGACGGGTCCTGACGATCCGCCAGGACGACAAGCGCGCGATCGCGGCGATGCTCGACATCCCCGTCGACCAGGTCGCGCTGCGGCTCGAGGCGCTCGACCTGGTGTTCCGCCCGAACTGACCTGATTCACTGTCGGGATGACGGCCGCCGCCCCGTTCGGGGTGTACGTGCACATCCCGTTCTGCCGAGCGAAGTGTGACTATTGCGCGTTCGCGACCTGGACCGACCGCCATCACCTGACCGAAACCTACGTCGACTCGATGGCCGACGACATCCGGCGGGCGATCGGCGACGGTATGCCGGCGGCCACGAGCGTGTTCGTGGGTGGGGGCACGCCCTCGATGCTCCCGGCCGAGTTGCTCACGCGTCTGCTGGCGGTGATACCGGTGGCTCCCGCGGCGGAGGTGACGGTGGAGTGCAACCCCGACGACGTCACGCCCGAGCTGATGCAGGCGTACGTCGACGGCGGGGTCACCCGGGTCAGCCTGGGCGTCCAGTCGATGGCGGCGCACGTACTCGGCTCGCTCGGCCGCAGCCATGACCGACGCAACGTCGAGCGTGCGGTGACGGCGATGCGCACTGCCGGATTGTCGAGCTTCAACCTCGACCTGATCTATGGCGCCGCCGGCGAGACGATCGCCGACTGGGCGGCCACCGTCGACGCGGTGCTCCCGTTCGAGCCCCCGCACGTCTCCGCCTACGCGCTGACCATCGAGCCCGGAACACCGCTCGCGGCACAACCCGACCGACATCCTGACGAAGACGATCAAGCCGACAAGTACGAGCTCGTCGACTCGCTGCTCGCTGCCGCCGGCATGGACAACTACGAGATCTCGAACTGGGCCCGCCCCGGGCACGAGTGCCGCCACAACCTCCTCTACTGGCGCCAGCAGAACTACCGCGGCTTCGGGTGCGCCGCCCACTCGCATGCCGACGGGCGACGGTGGTGGAACGTGCGCACGCCCGACCGCTACATCGAGCTCGTGCGCGCCGGTGAACCCGTCGAGGCTGCGGGCGAGACGCTCGACACGCCGACGCGACAGTTCGAGCGGCTCGAGCTGATGCTGCGCACGCGCGAAGGCGTGCCGACCGAGGCGCTCGACGGCGAGGCGTTACCCGGGCTGGTCGAGCGCCACGACGATCGGTGGATCCTGACTCGCCGCGGCCGGCTGATGGCCAACGCCGTCAGCTTG
This sequence comes from Ilumatobacter sp., assembly GCA_035641795.1. Classification (GTDB taxonomy): domain Bacteria; phylum Actinomycetota; class Acidimicrobiia; order Acidimicrobiales; family Ilumatobacteraceae; genus Ilumatobacter. The sequence continues at coordinate 7,342 of DASQTR010000046.1, read as the reverse complement.
CACCTGCGCTGAGGCCGGCGAACAGCTCGGGGAAGACCCGGGCGACCTTGGCCGTCAGGTAGTCGCCGTAGCGGCCAGTCCAGGCGTGCACGCTGGTGGCGTCCCATCGCCTGGCGGCGTCGTCGGCGGGCGGGGTACCGCCGAGCGGCAGCGGAGTGACCTCGGCGTCCCACGACGGATCGAAGAAGTACGGAAACGAGAGCCGGCTCTCGCCCGTCACGTTGCGCACCCGGTGTGGTGTGCTGCGGTACCGACCCTCGGTGAGTCGGTCGAGCATGTCGCCGATGTTGCACACCAGCACGCCCGGCTCGGCCGGCACGTCGAGCCAGGCGCCCTCGGGTGTCCGCACCTCGAGCCCGCCGTGCTCGTCCTGGGCGAGCAGCGTCAGCAAGCCATAGTCGGTGTGCTCGCCGACGCCCCACTCCTCGGCGCGGGCGTTGTCCGGCATCGCCGGATAGTGGAAGACGCGGAACAGCACGGTCGGGTCGCCCGTCAGGTTCTGCTCGAACCACTCGGCCGGTAAGCCGAGCCCGACCGCGATGCCACGCATCAACGCGTCGGCGACCGGCCGCAACGCTGCCAGCCAATCGAGGATCGCCGGCCCGAGGCCGCCCGGCGGGAACAGGTTGGCGCCGTGCAATGGCGTGCCGTCGAGCACGCGCGGGTGCGTCGGCGGGTGCTCGAGTCCGACGTACAAACCCTCCTTGCGGTCAGGCACACCGGAGGTGAGCTCACCGCGAACCGGGAACCAGCCGCGCCACGCCGGGCCTGCGTTCGACATCGCGTACGGCTGCTTTGCCGTGTCGTCGAGCCGGAAGAAGTCGCCGGCCAGCCGATCCATGCGCGCCAACAACGCCGGGTCGATGCCGTGGCCCGTGATTCGGAAGAAGCCGAGCGAGCGGCAGGCCTCGTCGACCGCCCGCGCAGCGGCGTCGACATCGCTGCCATCGAGCAGGGAACCGATGTCGATCAGTGCCAGCTGATCGTGGTGGGAGCCGCGCGCCACGGCTGGTAGCGTACGCACCTGCTCAATGCATGCCAGGGCGTATGGCTCAGTTGGTTAGAGCGCCACCATGACACGGTGGAGGTCCGGTGTTCGATTCACCGTACGCCCACGAACGCATCAGCCAGGTCGCAACGGCGCGCCCGCCGCCGACCAAGCACCCACGCAGCGATGGCGCCTACACCATCTCGCTGACCACGACGTAATCGTCCACTCGTTGCTTGCTCTGCGTCTAGTGCAGGTGAGGTCCGGGGTAGCTGGGCGACGCATCGAAGCCAGGTGCGCCCTTGATCCCAGGACGTACCGCGATGCCAGCACTAGTCGACGTGTCCGACGTCGCATTCGAATGCCGACCGATCGAGCTGATCGGTGCTTTCGAGAGCACGTATCAACCGGAGCACGATGTCGATGTCGCCGAGTCGAGTGGCCACATCGAGCGACGTGACGACGACTTGCGGCTGCTCGCCGCCTGCGGTGTGCGAACGGTGCGCTACCCCGTCCGTTGGCACAGGGTTGAACGCGAACCGAGTGTGTTCGACTGGAGCGAGACCGATGCCGTCTTCGAACAGCTCGCGGAGAACGGCTTGCACCCGATCGTCGACCTCGTGCACCACACGAGCTATCCACGTTGGTTGCGGCACGGTTTTGCCGATCCCGCGTTCCCCTCCGCGTATCTCCGTTACGTCGAGGCGCTGTTCGATCGCTATCCCGCGATCTCGCACTACACGCTTTTCAACGAGCCGCTGGCGACGCTCTTTCTGTGTGGGCATGAGGCCATCTGGCCGCCGTACGGCGAGGGGGTTGACGAGCTGCTGGCGCTGTTCCGCAACGTGCTGCCGGTGGTCGCCGAGGCGAGCCGTCGATGCAAGGCGCACGATCCGGCCGGCATACACATGTGGTGCGACACCTGCGAGCGCCATACCGCTGGCAGCCGATCGGGCCGGCGCTACGCGGCCTATGCCAACGACCGGCGGTTCTTCGTGCTCGACGCTGTCCTCGGGCGCCATCAGACGTATGGGGTGCGCGGCCGGCCGTTTGTCGCCGAGGTGGTTGCGCACGGCGGCGGCGATCTGCTCGAGCTGGAACCGGGTGTCGTCGACGTGGTCGGCTTGGACTACTACCCGCACTGCCAGTGGCACTTCGACGAGACGGGCGGCTCGGCGCCGACGACGCATCCAGCACGGTTCGCCGACCTGATCGGGGAGTATGCGGAACGGTACGAGCGTCCGGTCTGGGTCGGCGAGACGAACCTGCGGGGCTACCCGAGCGACCGGGCGACATGGTTCAAGTACGTGCTCGAACAATCCGAGATCGCTGCTGCCGGCGGCGTGGACCTTCGTGGCTTGTGCTGGTTCCCGTTCGTCGACTCGTGCGACTGGGACTCCTTGCTGCAACGCGCCGACTGCCACATCGACCCAGTCGGTGTCTTCTGGGTGGATCCGTCGGGAGCGCGCCGGCCATCGGCAATGTCGGAGTCGTACATCGCCGCCGCGCAGGGCACACCGGCACGGGATCTTGCCGCGTACGACTGGCGCGAGCCGGTGCGCACGTGGTTGAAAGGGTGGGAGCCGCAGATCGCCCACTGGAACCGGCTGCACCCGCCCTTGGACGGGCATCCGCACGGCGTACCCGGTGACGAGCGCTTCGCGCCGCTGACGGTGCGCGCGGCCGGTTGATCGGCACCGAGCCTTGTGTGTGGCTCCCCGCTGCGCGTAGCTAATTATTCAGTTGGCAGCAGCCGACATGGTGTCCGACATGGCGCGCTCGCCACGCGGGATCCAGACGGTCTCGGGCTCGCCGAGCAACACGCGGTTGACGAACTCGACACCTTGCATGGCGGAGTGGTCCATGTTGCCGATCTCGTAGAGCCAGGCCCCGAAGCGACCACGTGACCATATGTCACGCTCTCTCAGCCATGGCTGGATCTCGCCGAGCGCGGCGTCGCGTCCGACGCTCGGAACCGGGTACGTCTGATCCGGCGAGCAGCGCCAAGTGGTGACGATGCGCGTCCGATCCTCCGGTTCCAAGAGCCCAGTCGCTTCCAAGCCGTCGATCACGCGATCGACGATTCCCGACTCGGGCTCAGGCTTGTGTCTGGACCTCGACGTCTCCGTCAGCAACAGCATCTGATCGGCTTCGGGTGTGATGAACGGCGAGTAGTTGGAGAGGTACGTGACACGGTAGAAGGGCACGTCCGGCTCGGGAAAGTAGATCCAGTTCTTGCTCGTCTCGGCCGGCCGGTCGACGCCGACGCCGACGATGTGGCTCCCGCTCCATTGGAGGTCACTCGACGCGCGACGGACGCGGTCGGGGACGTTGCTCAGGGAGTCGACCAGCCGGTTGAGGGGCATCGTGGAGAGCAGCACGTCGTACCGCAGTCGCTCGCCCGACTCGGTGATCACGCACTTCTCGTCCGGATCGACACCGGCCACCCGTGTCTCCAGCCGAAGATGATCGTCGACGTACGTCCGCAGCCGATCGTAGAGGTGCCCAGTTCCGCCTCGCAGCGGATACTTGAAGCGGTTGTTCGGGCCCCAGGACTTCTGGTCCTCGCCGAGCAGGACATTGCGCAGCACCCCTTCGATGTCCACGACCGACACGCGCTCGCCGATCCACACGTAGTTCATCAGCGCCGGTGGGGTGGCCCATACCTTGAAGTTGTAGGGCAGCATGAAGTGCTTGGCGATGCCCGACCCGAACGTGGCGAGCACCCACTGCTCGAAGTTCTCTGGCTTGCCGTTCGCCTTGCCGTCGCCATTGGCGTTTCCGTCGCCGTTGCCGTTGCGTTGCGCCTGCACCAATCCGGTCACGCACTCGAAGACCGTGGTGGGCTCGAGCTCCCTGAGGTTGTTCTGAAAGGGGTAGCCGATGAAGCGGTTCTCCATCCACACCCACGCCTCGCGGTCGAGCTCGGTGTAGTCCTCGCCCATGAGCCGGTCGACGAGCGCGTCGTAGTACGGATAGTGGCTGAACATGACGTGGCCGCCGATGTCGTACGTGAATCCGGCGTCGTCGGTGAACGATGTCGCCAGACCGCCGACGTAGTCGTTGGCCTCCAGAATCACCCAGTCGTCGTATCCGAGCTCCTGCAGCCGGTATCCGGCGGCCAGACCGGTAGGCCCGGCGCCGATGATCACGATGCGTGGCTCGCCGTTTCGGCGCGACCGGTTCACGCTGAGCGTCCCATCGCCACGTGGCTCACCTCTGCGGCACCACGGTTCGCGGATTCGAGGATCGTTTCGATCCGGGCTGCGATCCGGTCCCAGTCGTGCCATGCCAGGAGCGGCCGGCAGGCGGCGTGGTAGCGCCGGTCGTGTGCCTCACCGAGTGCCTCGACGCACGCGCCGGCAAACGCACCGGGGTCGTCGGCGAACCGCACGATGTCGCCGTAGTCGGTGACGACGTCGGGCACGGTTGTGGATACGACGGGAAGGCCGGCGGCGAGGTACTCCAACGTCTTGGTCGGACTGATCCGCCGCGTGGCTTCGTTGTGCGCGAACGGCATCAACGCCACATCAAAGGTGGCCATCGTCGCCGGCAGCTCCTCGTACGACATCGGGCCCGGATACGACACGTTCGCGCGGCGAGGTAGATCCTCCTCCGCGATCTTCGCCACCGGCCCGACCATTCTGAAGTGCCACTCCGGCAACAAGTCCGCCACAGCGCCGACGAGGTCCAGATCGAGGCGTTCGTCGATCACCCCGACGTACCCCGCGACTGGTGTTCCCGGCAGCTCACGCCGCGACAGCGCCTCTGCGTAGTGCTTGCCGTCGACCCCGCTGGGGAAGAGATGGGCATCGGGGCGGGTAGCCAGTACCGACTCCTGGAGTGACCGCCCACCGGTGAGGACCACGTCGGCGGCCGAGAGCGCTTCCCCGTGCCAGCGGGGAAGGTCGGGCGAGGCTCCTTTGAAGGATGAAAGGTCGTCCATGACGTCGAAGACCAACGTCCGGTAGGCGAGGGCCCGGGCAGCCTTAAGGGCGAGCGGTGTGTACAGCCACACCGTCTCGACTTCGCCGCCGGCGAGCTCGGCGATCTCCTCGCCAAGGCCCGTCGCTTCAGGGGCGTCGAAGCCGATGTGACGATCGAGACCGGGGACGTGCCGGCGAACGACGGTCACGGGGCCGGCGTCGACGAACCGGGTCACCGGTCGCTCGATGCTCGGGTCGACGACCGGCTCTTCGACGAACCACACGGTGCGCCGGCGCGCGAGCCGCACGACGAGGTGCTGAGGGCGCTGCCACACCCACGACCATCGCAGGTGGGAGAAGACGATCAGGTCGGGGCGCGCATGCGGCGATGCCAGCCGAAGGTCGGTGGCAGCAGACCATGGCGCAGTGTTGTGATCGATCCGGTCCATCCGGCGGGCCTTTCTCGGCTCCGCCGCGATCACGTTGAGCCTGGCTCCTCGTGTCGCCTGGATTCACGGTCCGTCGTTGCCATGTTTCCTGCGACCTGCTGCACAGTGATCACTAACTACCCCGTTACTTTGCGGGCGATACAACCGCTGGTGTCGCCCGGCCGGGTGAACTGTTCCGGATGCAACCATGCCTCAATCGTCGATGATGGCACGTTTCGTGACTTCGCACACCGGGGTTCGGGCCAGGCGAACACCGGAGACCCGCACCATGCGAGATGATCAGCGAGATGACGAGCGAGACGAGGAGCGCGATGACGTTGGACCGCAACTATCCCCGACCGCTGTTGCGACGCGCGAGCTGGACCTCGCTGGACGGCTGGTGGGACTTCGCGATCGATGAACAGGGTGCTTGGTCGCTACCAGCCGACGTCGAGTGGGGAGGCCGCATCCGCGTTCCATTCGCGCCGGAGACACCGGCCAGCGGTGTCGAGGCCAAGGGTTTGTTGACGGCGTGTTGGTACCGCAGAACGTTCGATTGCGCGCGGCCGACGCCGGGGCACTCCGTGGTGCTGCACTTCGGCGCCGTGGACTACGAAGCACGGGTTTGGGTCAACGGTGCCCCGGCTGTGTCGCACGAGGGTGGCTACACGCCGTTCGACGTCGATATCACACCCTTTCTCGACGAGAGTGGGACGCAAGAGATCATCGTGCACGCGCTCGACGATCCCAACGACCTCGCCAAGCCGCGCGGCAAGCAGGACTGGCAGTCCGAGCCGCACCTGATCTGGTATCCCCGCACGACCGGGATCTGGCAGACGGTCTGGTACGAGGTCGTGCCCCGGCAGCGGATCCGCGCGCTGCAATGGGTCCCAGACCTCGCGCGCTGGGAGGTGCGGTTCGAACTCCTGATCATCGGTGACGGCGACGCCGGTCTGCGCCTACACGTCAAGCTGGAAGCCGGGGGACGGCTCGTGGCCGATGACCTCTTCGGCGTCGTTCAAGGTGAGGTATCGCGTGGCATCTCGCTCGCCGATCCGGGGATCGACGACTTCCGCAACGAGCTGCTCTGGCATCCGGAGCGCCCGACTCTGATCGATGCACACCTGCGGTTGCTCGACCCGGCGGGAGAAGTGATCGACGAAGCATGGAGCTACACCGCGTTGCGTAGCGTGCAGGTCGAAGGCCACGTGATCCTGCTGAACGGGCGGCCGATTCAGATGCGCATGCTGCTCGATCAGGGTTTGTGGCCCGAATCCGGCATGACCGCTCCCGATGACGAGGCGTTCGAGCGCGACATCGCACTCGTGAAGGCCATGGGTTTCAACGGCGTCCGCAAGCACCAGAAGGTCGAGGATCCGCGTTTCCTCGCCGCTGCCGACCGCATGGGGCTGATGGTCTGGGAGGAGATGCCCAGCGCCTACCGCTTCACCAGGACATCGGTCGGACGGGTCGTCCAGCAGTGGCGTGACGTGATCAGCCGTGATCTGAGCCACCCGTGCATCGTGGCATGGGTGCCCTTCAACGAATCCTGGGGTGTTCCGGATCTGCCAGGCGCAGCGGCGCAGCGCGACTTGATACGGACGATGTATCACCTGACACGAACGTTGGATCCCACCCGGCCGGTGAGCGGCAACGACGGCTGGGAGAGCACAGCGACCGACATCATCGGCATCCACGACTACGACCAGAACCCGCAGCGACTGGCCAAGCGGTACGAGACGCACGAGGTGTTGCCACAGCTCATCGAGCGCGAGCGTCCAGCCGGCCGGCGCCTGGTGCTCGAAGGTGCCGCCAGCCACCCGATCGTGTTGACCGAGTTCGGTGGGATGGTCTTCGAGGGCGGTGGCGGTGGCTCGAACACGCACGGCTACTGGCTCGCCGAGACGCCGGAAGAGTTCGCCGAGCAGTTCCGGACGTTGATCTCCCTGGTGCGCGAGCTTCCGCTCTTGGCGGGGTTCTGTTACACGCAGTTCACGGAC
>DASQTR010000045.1:0-5154 GCA_035641795.1 Ilumatobacter sp. | reverse complement strand
TACGTCAGCGAGACCGTCAGGGTCGTCGCCCGCGAGCTCGCTGGCGCGAGGCCGGTGCTCGCCTTCGCCGGCGCGCCGTTCACGGTCGCCAGCTACCTGATCGAGGGCCGGCCGAGCCGGGACTACCGCAACACCAAGGCGCTGATGCACACCGACGCGCGGCTGTGGCACCGCCTGCTGGAACGTCTCGCCGACTCGGCGATCGCGTTCCTCGACGTCCAGCTGAGCCATGGCGCCGGGGCCTTCCAGCTGTTCGACTCATGGGCGGGGACGCTGTCGCGTGGTGACTACGAGCGCCTGGTGCTCCCCCACTCGCGGCGCGTGTTCGCCGAGCTCGCGGTGCGCCACCCCGATGCGCCGGCGATCCACTTCGGGATCGGCTGCGATCATCTGCTGGAGGCGATGTACGGCGCCGGCCCACACGTGATCGGGCTCGACTGGCGGACGTCGATAACTGATGCCCGCAAGCGACTCGGCCAAGACGTGGTCGTTCAGGGCAACCTCGATCCGGCGTTGGTGCTCGCCGGCATCGATCCGGCGCTGACGGGCGCCGACGCGGTGCTGGCGGACAACGCCGGCCACGGCGGCCACATCTTCAACCTGGGCCATGGCGTCCACCCCGACAGCGACCCCGACATCCTGACCGAGATCGTCCGTCGGGTACACGAGCGCAGATGAGCACGGTCGGTGTCGTGCTGATGGCGTACGGCTCGCCGGCCGACGCGTCCGACATCCCGAGGTACTACACCGACATCCGGCGCGGGCGGCCGCCCTCCGCCGAGCAGCTCGCCGACCTGACACGGCGGTACGACGCGATCGGCGGCCTGTCGCCGCTGCTCGAGCGAACCGAGGCGCAGCGCCACGCCGTGCAAGCCGCACTCGAGCGGCTGGCGGCGGGCACCTACACGGTCGTGCTCGGGCTCAAGCACTCCGATCCGACGATCGAGGCCGCCGTCGAGGAGGTCGCCGGGCGGGGCGTGGCACGCGTCGTCGGCGCTGTGCTGGCTCCGCACTACTCCGGGCTGTCGGTGGGGCAATACCTGTCCAGACTCGAGGACGCCGCCGGCCGGTACGGGCTGGGCTCGACCGGCATCAGGTCGTGGGCCGTCGAGCCGGCGTTCGTGGAGTTTCTCGCAGGCGAGCTCGACGAGCGTTTGGCCGCTCTGCCGGAAACCACGCGAGTGGTCTTCACAGCACACTCCCTTCCCGCGCGCGTTGTGGCCACCGGCGACCCGTATCCCACCGAGTTGCGGGCGACGGCGCAGGCCGTGGCCGACGCGCTCGGCATGGTCGAGGGCGTTCATTGGGAGATCGCATGGCAGAGCGCGGGGCGGACACCCGAGCCGTGGATGACGCCCGACATCCTGGCCGTGATCGACCGACTCGGCGAGGATCCGACGGTCGACGCTGTGGTCGTGTGCGCATGCGGCTTCGTGGCCGACCATCTGGAGGTGCTCTACGACCTCGACCTCGAGGCTCGCCGGCGAGCGGAATCCGTCGGCCTGCGCTTCGCCCGCACGCGCAGCGTCAACGACGACCCCTCCGTGATGGGCGCGCTCGCGGCCCGCATCGCCGACGCATGAGGAATCGCCGGGTGCTCGTTGCCGGCGGGGGCATCACCGGCCTCGCCGCGGCGGCCCGCTTGGCCGACCACGACACCGCCGACGTGGAGCTGTGGGAGGCCACCGATCGGCTCGGTGGCAAGATCTCCACCTCCCCGTTCGGCGGGCTGGCGTACGTCGACGAGGGGGCCGATGCCTATCTTCGGCGGGTCCCGCACGCGGTGGCGTTCGCCCACAAGGTCGGGCTGGCGCCCGACGACCTCACATCGCCGACCGATGCCAGGGCGATGGTGTGGTACGACGAGCTGCATCCGATCCCCGGCGGGATCGTGCTCGGCGTGCCGGCATCGGTGCTGCCGTTCGTCACGACCTCGTTGCTGACCTGGAAGGGCAAGCTGCGGGCGGCCGTCGAGCCGCTGCTGCCGCGCACTGATCCCGACGACTCGATCGGCAAACTGATCCGCGCCCGCTTCGGGTTCGAGGTCCACGACCGGTTGGTCGACGCCCTCGTCGGCAGCATCTACGCCACCGATACCGACCGTGCCAGCCTCGCCGCCGTGCCGCAGCTGGCCGAGCTTGCGACTCGCAACCGCAGCCTGTTGCTGGGCGGTCGAGCGGCGCGTCGCCGAGGCGCCGCCCAGGCGGCGATGGGACCGTCGCCCATCTTCGACGCTCCTGTGGCGGGGATGGGCGCGCTGGTGCATGCGGCCGGCCGATACTTGGTCGATCACGGGGGCCGCGTCCATACCAGCCGTCCGGTTGCGACAATCGAGACAGGCAGCAGCGGTTGGATCGTCGACGGCGAGCGCTTCGACGCAGTAGTGCTGGCGACGCCCGCGAGGCACGCGGCGTCACTGCTGAAACCTGTAGCACCGGAAGCCGCCGAGGGGCTCGCCACGTTCGAGCACGCCGATGTGATCCTCGTCCGATTGCGCTGCTCGCAAGACAGCGTGCCGCCGAACTTCGGAGCCGGTCAGAGCGGCTATCTGGTCCCCAAGTCCCGGCAACGGTTCGTGACCGCGGTGTCGTTCGGCTCCCAGAAGTGGGCGCACTGGCGGCGCGCGGACGGGTCGCAGATCCTGCGGATCTCGTTGGGCCGCGACGGTCTGCCGGTCTCTCACCTGGACGACGACGCCGTCATCGGTGCCGTCCTCAGCGAGGTGAGCAGCCACCTGGGTGTCGAGCTGCAACCGGCCGATGTCTCGATCACGCGCTGGACCGGAGCGTTCCCGCAGTACCGGCCGCACCATGCCGAACGTGTCGCAGCAGTGGAGAAGGCAATGCCGGCCGGACTCCATCTCGCAGGAGCCAGCTATCGAGGGATCGGCATCCCGGCCTGCATCGCCGACGGCGAACGCGCTGCGGATCAAGCAATCGACGGGCTCGGTCGATGATTGAGTGACATGATGTTGCCGATGTTCGCGCGCGGGAAGGGCGGGTCTCGGCTGACGTACGCCCGGCGCGCGCCCGGCGCGGGAATGCTGCTGCTGGCAGCGCCGCTACTGGCAACGCTGTTGCTCACGTCGTGCGCCGGCACCGACGACGACGGCACCGCACAGGCTGCGGCCACGATCGCGGCGACGACCACCGTGGCGCCGACCACGAGCACGAGCACCACGACGACGCTGCCGCCCACGACCTCGACGAGCACCACCACCACGTCGACGACGACCTCGACGACAACGTCGACGACCACGACGACGACCAGCAGCACGACGACGTCGACCAGCACGACCACCACGACGCCCGCCCGCCAGGCGACGCAGCCCATCGCCCCTCCCGCGGACACCTATGCATCCGAGCCGGTCATCGAGTCGGGGCGGATCGTGATCCCCAAGATCGGTGTCGACATGGCGATGTACGAGGGGATCCGCATGTCGACGCTCGACCTGGGGCCCGGCCACTGGCCAGGCACGGCGATGCCGGGCGAGCTGGGCAACGTCGTGGTCGGTGGCCACCGCACGAGCAAGCACCGGGTGTTCCGTAACATCGACGATCTCGTCGCCGGCGATCAGCTGATCTTCCAGGACGCCAACGGCGAGCACGTGTACATCGTCAACCGGGTCGAGGTCGTCAACCCCACCGACGTGTGGATCATCAACCCGACGGACACGCCGACCGCCACACTGTTCGCGTGCCATCCACCCGGCTCCACCCGGCAACGCATCGTCGTGTTCGCCGACCTCCAGGTCTGAGCGCCGTCACCGACGCCGTCGACACGGACGCGTCGGGTCCCGACGCGCCCCCGGGACGGGGTGGCTGGTACCGGCTGCTGGCCGCCGCGCTCGGGGGCACGCTCGTCGCCCTCTCCCTGCCGCCGTGGGGTTTCTGGCCGCTGGCGTTCGTGGGCGTCGTGATCTTCGAAGTCGCCCAGGGCGCCTACCCGACACGCCGGCAAGCCGCTTGGCGTGGGTTCGCGTTCGGGCTGCCGTGGATGGCGATCGGCATGTGCTGGATGTGGTTCCTGACCGTGCCCGGCTACATCGTCGTGGCGATCGCGTTCGCCGGCTTCCACGCCGCCGCCGCGGCAATGGCGCCGACGGGACCGTGGCGCACGCTCGGCAGGCCGGCGGCGCACACGCTGGTCGAGACGATCCGGCTGGGGTTCCCGTTCGGCGGGGTGCCGCTGGCGACGCTCGGCATCGCGCAGGCCGGCGGGCCGCTGCTCGGCGTGGCGCGCATCGGTGGCGTCATCCTGCTCACCTGGATCGTGTTCCAGGTTGGGTGCGCGCTGGCAGGGCCGGCACCGGCTATCCCGCGCACGATGCCGGCGCGGGCGGTGGGGCGCGGCCGGGCAGGGCGAGCCGGCACGTCGAAGGCGCAGCCGCACGGGGCGTTGGCGCTGCTGGCGATCGTGCTCGTGATCGTGCTGGCGGCGATCGCGCCGGAGGGTCGCGAGCTGGACACAGCGCCGCTCACGGTCGCGGCCGTGCAGGGCGGCGGCGAGCAGGGCACGTCGGCGCTCGACGTGCCGAGCCAGCAGGTCACCGACGCGCTGCTGGCGGCGACGGCCACGATTGACCCGAGCGCCGAGCTCGACCTCGTGGTGTGGCCGGAGAACGGCATCGACGTCGACGACGAGCCGTTCGCAGGCAGTGCCGACCACGCCGCCGTCACTAGTGAGGCGGCCCGGCTGGGCGTGCCCTTCTCGGTCGGCGTCACCGAGGACTCCCAATACGCCAGCCATCCGAGCGAGGGCGCGTTCGTGAACGCCCAGGTGGTCGTGACGCCGGGCGGTGAGATCACGAGCCGCTACGAGAAGGTGCGCACGGTCCCGTTCGGTGAGTACGTGCCGTTTCGTGGCGTTCTGGAGGCCCTCGGCGCCCCGCTCGACGAGGTGCCCAACGACGCCGTCGCCGGCCAGGACCCGGCGGTCAACGAGCTGCCCGACGGGACGCGGCTGGGGGTGATGATCTCGTGGGAGGTGTTCTTCGGCGGGCGGGGGCGGGCGGCCACCACTGCCGACGGTACGGGCGACACGTCGATCCTGGTCAACCCGACGAATGGCGCCAGTTACACCGGCACGGTGCTGCAGAGCCAGCAGATCGCGTCCAGCAAGCTGCGGGCAGTCGAGACCGGGAGGTGGGTGGTG
>DASQTR010000044.1:0-3448 GCA_035641795.1 Ilumatobacter sp. | reverse complement strand
TGTCATCCCGTCGGGCGGTAGCCAAGCGGCGAGCGCTTCGCGATCAACGAGAGCAGCGAAGACTCGCTCCGGCGGAGCGGCGATGACACGCGACGCGGTGTCCCTACGCGGCACGAACGGATGCTACGGGCCCTGCGGCATGACGTGTCGCTGGCTATCGGACCGCAGGCGAGGATGAGTTCTTCGTCAGCGAGCTGTGGTGGCGTGTTGGCGGCGCTTCACGTGCCTGGTTGCGGCGCGGTCGACTCGAGCGCGGCGCGGTCCCATTCGCCGAGTTCGGCGGCGGCCTCGTACGTCGTTTGCAGGTAGGCCAGCAGCGCCGCGTCGGGATCGGAGGCGGTCCGCACGACCGAGTAGGGAAGGAGGAACTCGCCGAGGCCGGTGTCGTAGAACGCTCCGGCGGGCTCGACGGGCCAGTCCGCAAAGCCGGCGGGTTCGGGGTAGGCGTAGGCGTAGAACATGGCCTCGTCTCCACCGGGCCAGAACCCGGCACTCGATTCCTCGTGGCTGTAGGCGAGCACTTGCACCCAGTCGGGACAATTGGGCACGCCGCCGCGGTGCCTGGGTGCCGGTCGACCGGAGAAGCGGGTGGTGCACAGGTCGGCGCCGCCCCAGAAGAGATGTACCGGGCTTGCCTTGCCGATGAACCGCGACCGGAAGTTGTTGAGCACGCGGTCGATCTGCACGAGGGCGCGCCAGAACCGCTGTACCGCGTCGGGGTCGTAAGAGTGGTGGGCTTCGTCGCGGTCGAACGGGATGGCCTCGACGACCTCCGACGGCCGTAGGCCGATGTGGACATCGATGCCGAGTCCGTCGAGGGCGGCCATGGTCGCTCGGTGGAACGTCGCGACCGCCTGGGGTTCGAGCGGGACGTCGCGAGACTGGCCGTCAGTGGTGCGCAAATGGAGGATGTGATCGACGAAGTCGAACTCGATCTCGAGTCCCCGCCGGTCGAGAGGCATGAGCGAGGTGGTGAGTCCTCGCGACGAGACGTAGAGCGTGACGTTCCACCAGTGATTCACCCGGGGCGTGAGGGCCATGCGGATCTTGCCGATGACCTGGAGCCACATGTGCAGCGTGTCTCGCGTGTCCGACCATGCCGGCGTCAGGTCAGGCCAGGCGGAGGAGCGATCGGTGTCGGCGGGCTCGGTCATGGCGTGGTGGTCGTCGTGATGGGGGTACCCCGCCGGACCGCAATCGTCACGGGTGTGCGCTCGGCGATCTCGACCAAGCGTTCGCGCTGCTCTGCCGGGAGATCGGCGGGAAACGCGATGGTGCGTTCGATCGACGCGGTGTCGTCGTCGCCGATGTTGTAGCGGGCGTCGACTTCGATGCTCGCCAGTGTCCAACCCTTGCGCTCGGCGTACATCCGCAGCGTCATCGCAGTGCAGGAGGCGAGCGCGCTGATGAGCAGACCGAACGGCGACGGGCCGGTATCGCGACCTCCGTTGTCGGAGGGTTCGTCCGCGGCGAGTGCGTGTGCACCGGTGCGAATCTCGACGTGCCAGTGTGGTGTGTTCGCGCTGGTGTCGGCGACTGCGCGCGCGACGTGACGTGTGGTCATGTCGTGCTCGCGCGGGGGAGGTCGTCGAGCGTGAACGCCCACGCGGGACGCTCGACCGATGCGATGCGACCGACCTCGATCGCGGGGAAGCCGTCGATGTCGATGCCGTCACCGAACCTTGATCGTTGCTTGACCACCGCGCCGGCGCGCACGATGCATCCGGCGCCGACGACGCTGCCGTCACAGACGATGGCGCCCGGCTCGACGACAGAACCGGTGCCGATGCGGCAACCGTGGATCATCGCCCCCGGTCCGACGATCACGCCGTCGCTGATGATCAGGTCATTGTCCGGTAACAGGTGCAGGACCGTGTTCTCGAGTATCTGCACGTCGCTGCCGATCCGCACCGGACCGTGTGAGTCGCCGATGATCTTCACGCCCGCGCCGATGACCGTGCTATCGCCGACGACGACATCACCGGTGACCTCGGCCGTCGGGAACAGGACCGCGCTGTCGGCGATCGTCGGAAGGACGCCGCGGTAGTCGTAGAGCTGACCCATGGCGAGACCCTCCAGTCGCGGTCCGACCGTGTTCGACGTGTGGGGTGGGATCGACAGGTGACCGCCGCGCAGGCCGCGCAGCCGTTCGAGGTCGGCGTCGTTGGCGGTGCGCACGACGCGCGCCGGGCGACCGACGGCAACGGCGCCGTCGGGCAGCGTCATGCCAGCGGGTACGAGCGTTCCTTCGCCGAGGAAGACTCGGTCACCGAGCCGCGCGCCGGGCATCAGGATCGAGGCGTTGCCGATCTCGCAGAGGTCGCCGACGGTCGCACCGACGACCAGGCAACGGTGTCCGAAGGTGGTGCGCCGGCCGATCACCGTCGGCACGCGCGAAGTGCCGATCACGACGGCGTTCTCGATGACCGCGGACCCGGTGCTGATGCGCACGCCGCCGTCGCGCGATCGGATCACGGCGCCCTCGGACATCAGCACGGCGTCGCCGAGCGCGGCGACGCCTGTCACCACCGCGGATGACGCGAGGTGCGGTGCGTCGGTGTGTTCGGCAACGCCCGCGTCGGCTGTCGCGGTCTTGCTCACGGGTGCTCGAACGATGGGGCGCCGTCGACGGTGAACGCGATGTCGTCCACGTAGCAGTACCACCAGTCCTCGCCGTGCTCGTAGGACTGGATGAGTGGATGCTGCTCGCCGCGGAAGTGGGCGGTGGCGTGACGGTTGGGAGAGTTGTCGCAACACCCGACATGACCGCAGGACATGCACATGCGCAGGTGCAACCAGCGTCCGCCGGTGCGAAGACAGTCCTCGCAGCCGGCGCTGCTCGGCTCGACATCGAGAACGGTGTCGAGGTGGCTACAGGTGTCGGCCACGGCGTGACTCCTCCCGTTGAGAAGCTTGCTCAGGCATCGCCAGCGAGCTTGTCGAGGACGCGATCGAAGACATCGGTCAATGTCTCGAGTTCCTTCCTCGAGAGAAGATCGAAGAAGTACCGCTGGACCGCGTCGGCATGGGTTGGTGCAGCCCGCTCGATCGCTCGCCGGCCCGCGGGGGTGAGGCGGACCATCAGCCCGCGGGCGTCCTCGTCGCACTCCTCCCGGACGATCATGCCGCGCTCTTCCATTCGCCGGAGGTGGTGCGACAGTCGGCTGCGATCCCAGCCGAGCTCGGCGCCCAGGTCGCGGGCCCGGACCACGCCGCTGGGTTCCTCCGACAGAGGGACGAGCACCGCGTAGTCCGGGGCCGACACGCCGCCCTCGCTGGCCAGCAGATGACTGAGGCGCGCGTAGAGCTCTTGGTTCATCCGGATGTAGGACCGCCACAGGTGCTGCTGGCGGTCGTCGAGCCATCGCGGTGCGGCCATGGAATGCACGGTACCACAGCTTTGTTGACACGTCAGCATCAGGGCGATATTGTAGATGCGTCAACAACT
>DASQTR010000043.1:0-6688 GCA_035641795.1 Ilumatobacter sp. | reverse complement strand
GTCGCCGCGACACGCGCCAGCAGCACACGCGTCGTCTCGGCGCCCGGCGAGGCGCGGCGCACCGACTCGCCGAGCCGCATCGCGCCGAGCCGGCGGTCGACGCGCTCGACGACATCGTCGCGGTCGCGGTCCCATTCGACGGTGATCGACTCGGTGACCTGATCGGCGAGCTCGCGCGCGACCTCGTCGGCGTCGAGCGCAGCGGCCAGTCGGATCCGTGCGCGGTCGCGCCGGCCGTCGAGGTCGGCGGCGACGACGAAGCCCTCGTGCGCCAGCGGATCGCGCTCGGCCAGCCAGGCACCGCTGCCCGAGCGCAGCTGGAACTGGCCGGGGCGGCGGCGCGCCGCGAGCCTGTCGGGATATGCGTGGAGCAACGCCGCGCCGGCACGGTCGGCGTCGATCGTTCCGGCCTCGAAGGCGACGCCGAGACGGCGCGCCAGGTCCGCGGCCCGCTCGCGGACACGCTCGACCGCGCGTCGATCGGCGAGCTCGTGGCTGTCGTGCCCGGCGATGGCGCGCAGGCGGACTGCGAGATCGCTCGGCAACTCGTCGCTCGAGCCGCGCAGTACGTCGCGGTCGTCGAGCACTGCCGCGATCGCGCATCCGAGCGCGCTGGGCTCGGCGACGACCATCGCCGCGAGTCGCGGGTGGAGTGGCAGTGCGAGCATGCGGCGTCCGCGGTCGGTGATGGCTCCCTGCGGATCTAGCGCGCCCAGCTCGGCGAGCAGATCGCGACCGGCGCGCAGCGTCTTCGCCGGAGGCGCCGACATGAACGTCAGCTCGTCCTCCGGCGTGCCCCACGCGGCGATCTCGAGCGCCAGCCCTGCGAGGTCGACCTCGGCGATCTCCGGCTGCCGGTGCGCTTGACGTGTGCCGTGCTCGACCTTGCTCCACAGCCGGTAGCACACGCCCGGCTCGACTCGGCCGGCGCGACCGGCTCGCTGCTCGGCAGAGGCACGGCTGGTCGTGATCGTCGTGAGCCGGGTCATGCCGGTGCGCGTGTCGAATCGCGGCGCCCTTGCGAGGCCCGAGTCGACGACCACTCGCACGCCTGGCACGGTCAGCGAAGTCTCGGCGATGTCGGTCGCGAGCACGACGCGGCGACGACCCGGCGGCGATGGCGCGAGGGCGGCGTCCTGCTCGGCGAGCGAGAGCGCGCCGGCGAGCGGCATGACGTCGACATCGCCTGGGAGTGAGCCCTCGAGCGCGGCTCGGGTGCGCCCGATCTCGCCGATGCCCGGCAGGAACACGAGTACATCGCCGGGCTCCTCGCGCACGGCGGTCCGCACCAAGTCGCTCACGGTCTGCTCGATCCGTGTCCGCCGGTCGGCGGGACGCCACCGTATGTCGACCGGGAACGTGCGGCCGGCGCTCTCAATCACCGGCGCGTCGCCATCGCCCGGTGCGCCGAGCGCGCGAGCGAGCGCCGCCGTGTCGGGTGTCGCGGACATCGCCAGCAGACGGAGGTCTGGGCGGATCGTCCGCAGCACGTCGAGCACCAGGGCCAGCCCGAGGTCGGTCGGGAGGTTGCGTTCGTGGACCTCGTCGAACACCACCAGCCCGACGCCAGGCAGCTCCGGATCGTGTTGCAGGCGGCGGGTCAGGATCCCTTCGGTGACCACCTCGACACGCGTCGCTGCCCCGATGCGGCGCTCGTCGCGCGTCTGGTAGCCGACGGTGTCACCGACCCGCTCTCCGAGCAGCTCTGCCATGCGCCGGGCCGCAGCCCGCGTCGCCAGCCGACGCGGCTCGAGCATCACGATTCTGCGCCCCGCCAACCACGGCTCCTCGAGCAGTGCGAGTGGCACGAGCGTCGTCTTGCCGGCGCCGGGCGGGGCGACGACGACCGCCCGCCCGACCCGACCGAGCGCGGCGCGGACGCGATCGAACGTCTCGACGACGGGCAGGTCGGGGAGCCGGGGCCGGCCGCGACCGGTCACGTCGGGTCAGCCGGCGGCGCGCGAACCGGCGAACGGGCTGGGGTCGCCCGCCATCGGGATCAGCGGCGCACTCCAGTAAGCCGTCTCGGCGACCACCTCGGCGACTTCACGCCAGGCGGCCGGGTTCCACCCTTCCGCCTTCGCCACGAGTTCGCCGTCGACACGCACGAACACGAACGCCGGCAGCCGTTCCAGGCCCATTGCCTTGACAGCGGCACGAGAGGGGTCGCAGAACACGAGGAACTGCTCGCACAGAGGACCGAGGAACCGCCGCGTGTCTGCATCGTCGGCGGTGACGACGAAGTTCACGCGGGCATCCGACCCGCGGAAGCCTTCCAGCACGCGCACCGCGCTCTTGAGGATCCATGAGCTCTCGTTGGTGTACGGATCGAGCACCACGCTGGCGAGGTGGAACGTCGTGAGCCATTGCTCGAACTCGCGCGGCTCACCACCGAGCGGGTGCAGCATCAGATCGCCAGGCAGCTTGACGGTCACGGCGAAGAGAGTAGCGAGGCGTGCTCGATGGTCTCGAAAGCCACTTCGTGGGAGACACAGCGGCACGGCAGCCGGCGGTCTCGGTCCCGAGGGGGTGAGTACCCTGCAATCGTGCATCCGATCGAGCACCTCCGCCACGTGGCGCGGTCGCGTGCGGTCGATGAGTCCGAGCTCGTCAGGGAGGCCGCGATCGCGCTCGGTTCGATGCGCGCCAGTGGGGCCGACCTCGTCGTGGCCTGCCGGCGGATCGTGGAGCGGCACGCCCAGATCGGCGCGCTGTGGTGGCTCGGCGCCCGGCTGCTGACCTCGTCCGAGCCGAGCCGTCTGGCGTGGCAGATCGCCGACGAGGTGGCCTCCGACCCGACTGCGCGGACGATCGCGGCGGCGCTGCCCGACGACGCGACCGTGGTCACGATCGGCTGGCCTTCCGTGGCTGGTGCGGCGCTGTTGCGGCGCGGCGACGCCAGGGTGCTGTGCGCCGACAGCCGACACGAGGCGTCCTCGTTCCTGCGTCAGCTCGAGCGCGCCGACATCGACTGCGATCCCGTTGCGTCCGAGTCGCTCGCCCGCGCCGTCGCCGCCGCAGACCTGGTGCTCATCGAGGGCGTCGCCGCCTGCCGGCGCCGCCTGCTGGCGCCGGTCGGGTCGCACGTGTTGGCGGCCGTCGCTGCCCACCTCGACACACCCGTCTGGTGCGCGCTCGGCATCGGCCGGCGCCTGCCGTGTGAGTACGTCGACGCCATCGCCGAGCGTGTGGTCGCCGGTTACGAGTCGTTCGACGTCGACATCGACGAGCTCCCGGTCAGGCTCGTCACCCACGTCGCGACGACAGCCGGAGTCTGCACCGATCTCACTACCGCGCTACAGGCTGAGTGCGCGTTCGCCCCCGAACTGCTGCGCTCGAGCGCGATGTAGAGGCGCCGAGCCGCGATACGCGATATGTGTCAGTTGCCCTGATGGGCGGGCGGGTAGCCGGTGACGCGTTCGATTACCTCCGTCGCTGCCGCCAATCGGGGCTCTGTGACGAAGATCCGCGCCATCGGCTCACGGGCACCGAATCGGAGGTGCGACGTGAAGTCCTCGCTCATCACGGCCGGGATGTCGCTCTCCCAGAGCTCGTAGAGGACCAGTTGCGCCTGCCACATCGGGAGCCACGCCGCCTCGCACGTGCGATCGGGATCGGGCGGTCGCGGCGGATGCTTGCCGAAGATCCAATGCATCAACCCCATTCGGCCAGAGGGTACCCGCAGGTGCTCGCGGGTTGCCGTCGATAGCGTCCCGGTGGTGATCCGGCGGATCGGGTTGGTGGCAGCGACTCTGCTGGTCGCGGCGTGCGCCGGGGAAGACGATGCAGCGTCGCCGTCGTCGACCTCGACGTCGACCTCGACGTCGACCTCGTCACAGCCCTCGACGACACGTGCGGCGACGGTTCCGATGGCGACGACCTCCACGACGACCTCCACGACGACCTCCACCACGACCTCCACGACGAGCCGTGCATCGACGTCCCCAGTGGTTGCGGAGGCGTCCGTCGCCACGAGCGTCGCCAGCACGACGGCGCCCGCCACGAGTTGTTCCGAGCCGCCTGCATTCGACCTCGAGGCGCCCCTGCGCGACCAGTTCGTCGACTATCTGGTGGCGTGCGGTTTCACACGACCCGAGGCGGCGTGCCTGTTCGACCACCTCGACTTCGAGGACGCGAGCGTGCGCGAGGGCGACCCTGACGCGATGGTGCCGGCCTTCGATACCTGCGGGATCGACGTCGATCGCATGGCCCAGATCGGTGGAACATGACGAGCACGCTCGATGCCGTGCTGTTCGACGCCGGCGGCGTGCTGGTGCTGCCGGATCCGACGGTGCTCGCCCCGCTGCTCGCGCCCTACGGCGGCGATCCCGCGATCGACGCCCATTGCCGCGCCCACTACGCGGCGATGGCGGTGAAGTCGACGGCCGGTGCGGGCGAGGTCTTCTGGGCGGAGTACGACCGCGCCTACGTCGAGTCGGTGGGTGTCGATCCCGCGCACCGAAGCCACGCCGCCGATCTGCTGAACATCACACGCTCGGCCCAGCTGTGGCGTTGGCCGATTCCCGACAGCATGTCGGCGCTCGCTGTGATGGCACGTCACCGCGTACCGATGGGCGTGGTCAGCAACGCCAGCGGTCAGATCGAGCAAGAGTTGCTTCGCAGCGAGATCTGTCAGGTCGGCGAAGGCATCGGCGTGGCGATGCGGTGCGTGATCGACAGCCACGTCGTCGGGGTTTCCAAGCCCGACCCGCAGATCTTCGAGCACGCGTTGGCCTACTTTCCCGACATCGACCGCGGCCGCATCGCCTACATAGGCGACTCGGTGACGATGGACATCGGCGGCGCCACCGCAGCTGGCTTGCGGCCGCTGCTGCTCGATCCCCACGACGACCACCCGGACGCCGATTTCGAGCGGATCAGATCACTTCACGACCTGATCCCGATGATCACCGCGAATTGATCCGGCGGGCGATCACCTTCAGGCACAAAACCTCGTCCGAGCCCTCGAAGATCGACAGCACACGGGCGTCGACGAACAGCCGGCTGACTGGGAACTCCTCGGCGTAACCCATCCCGCCGTGGATCTGCATCGCCTCGCGGGTCACCCACTCGGCCGCCTTGCACACGTAGGCCTTGACCATGCTCGCTTCCATCTGACCGCTGCCCTGTGCCATCAGGCGCGCGACGCAGTACGCGAACTGGCGCCCGGCCTGGATCAACATCGCCATCCGCCCGAGCTTGGCCTGCGTCAGCTGGTAGTCGATCAGCGCGGCATCGAAGACCCGACGGTGCTGGGCGTACTCGAGCGCCGCCTCGTAGGCGGCCTGCATGACGCCGAGCGCGCGTGCTGCCGTCTGCAGGCGGCCGTTCTCGAACCCCGCCATCTGCAGGTAGAAGCCCTGGTTGAGGCCGCTCTCGCCCCCCACCAGGCTGTCGTCCGGCACCCACCAGTCCTGCAGCGACAGCTCGTACGAATGCATGCCGCGGTAGCCGATGGTGTCGATCGGCCGGCCCTCCATCGCGCCTACCCGATCGCCGACCGGTTGCTGCGTCAGCCGGAAACCGTGTCCGTCGCCGCGTTCCTTGGGCACGATGAACAGGCTCAGACCCCTGTGGCCCGTGCTGCGATCGGCGTCGGTTCGGGCCAGCAGCGCCAACACGTCGGCGCGAGCGGCGAACGTGCACCACGTCTTGACGCCGTTGAGCACCCAGCCGGATTCGCCGTCTGGCCCTCGGCCGGGGACGGCCGAGACCGAGACTCCCGCGACGTCGCTGCCGAAGTCGGGCTCTGTGACGGCGACCGCAGGCATGATCTGTGCGGTCGCGAGCAACGGTAACCAGTGCAGCTTCTGCTCCTCGGTGCCGCCCTTGACGAGCGCGCGGGAGAGGATCTCTGGCCTCGTGATCAAGGAGCCGCCGATGCCCAGGCTGGCCCGGCTCAGCTCTTCCGTGGCGACCACCATCGCCAGGTACTCGGCGTCGCCACCCTCGCTGAAGCCGCCGTAGTCGGCGGGCACGCTCAGACCGAATCCGCCGAGCTCGGCGAGGCCGGCGATCACGTGCTCGGGCACATCGTCGTTCGTGCGGTGGACGTGCTCAGCCAGCGGCGCGATGACGTCGGTTGCGAAGGCGCGGAACGAGTCCTGGACCATCTCCATCTCCGTGTCGAGATGGCGCCGCCCGGGTGTCGCCGCCAGCGAGGCGACGAACTGCGGGGCTCGGTGGGCGGTCACGAAGTCGTGAGCGGGCGCCAGCAGGACCGGATCGACACCCCACAGCTGCTCGCGACCGATCAGCTTCGCCACCACGTCGTGCACGGCGTCGGCGACGAAGCCGCACGTGAGCCGGGCCTCGACATCGCCTTGGTCGCCGTACGGCAGCATCGCCTTGGCGGTCGCGATCCCAGCGGCGGCATGGGCGAGGTCGTAGGCGAAGACCTGCTCGCAATCCGGGCCGCCGAGCTCGGCCAGCCGTCGCACGGCGAGACCGATCGCCTGATCGGCGAGGCTCACCGCCGTCGCAGCGTGCGCAAGCTCCGGTGCTCCCATGCGCAGAACCTAGTTGTCGGCGACTGTCGCCTGCCCGGTCGCGATCAGCTGCGAGCATGTGGAGGATGACGGCGATCTGCGTCTTCTGCGGGTCCAACGTGGGCGCCGACCCCGAGTTCGAGGCGGCGGCGATCGAGCTCGGCGCGGCGGTCGCGGCCGCGGGCCACGACCTCGTCTAC
>DASQTR010000042.1:0-7460 GCA_035641795.1 Ilumatobacter sp. | reverse complement strand
GCCACCCGACTGGCGCAAGGCGTCGGTCTGGGTGCTGCGGAGGAACAGGCACGGAAAGATCGTGCACGCCACGGTCTGGCCGCCCCCGGTGCAGTAGCGAACGATCGTTCAAATCAGGAACCACGGCGTCCTCGGCTGCCTCTAACGTTTGTGCGCGTGCCGCCGCGGGTGCTCGGTGTCATGGTGCTGACCGCGGTCGCGTGCGCGTGCGGCAACTCCCCGCCGCTGCCGCAGTCCGCTGTGATGGACACAACGGCTCCGCCATCGCCATCAGCCACGAAGCCTGTCGCGCCGACTTCGCTTCCCAATCCAAGTGCGACGATCGCATCTGCTCCAGTGAGAGCGTTCGAGGGCGAAGGGTCACTTCCGGCGCCGACCGACCCCGACTTGATCGCGTGGTTGACGCCGTCGGTGCCTCCGAGCGATGTGCGGTTGATTCGGGCAGTTCGGAAGTTGACGACGGACTGCGGGGCGGCGTCCTGCAGGGCGACACTGCCGAGCGCCACCCTGACCTATGACACGGACGACTTGACGCGACGACGTTCGCTCGACATCACGCAGCGGGCGCCAAGCGTCACCGGGATTCCAATGCCACCGTTGATGGAGGACGAGGAAGCGCGCCAACTCGGCGGTCGCGCCGTCATGGCGTACGACGGTTCCGAGGAGTTGATCCCGACCATCTTCGCCGAGTGGATCGAACCGAACGGCAACACGGTCGAAGTGAGAGCGGTCGGTTTCACCTGGCCGGAGCTCGACGCAATCGTGTCGAGTCTCGAACCGACCGGCTCTGACCTGTGGCCGAACGCCGAGCGCCAAGAACGCCTCCAATGGTGTGTCGATGAGCGGTCGCAGTACGCACCCACGATCGTGCCCGACGGATGGAATCGATTCGTGATGCACATCGAACCGACCGGGAAGTGTGACGTGCAGCCGTTGCTGTTCATGTCGCTGGTCGAACCAGGTACCGCGACCGCGCAGGGCAAGATGGTCACGATCGTGGTGACGCCCGCCATCCATTCCAGCCCGCAGCCGGGAGCGCTCGTTGAGATCAACGGCCACGAGGCGCGATTGCTGACCGGGAGCTTCGGCGACGGCACGCCGACCCCCAAGATCAGTTTCGTGGTGGACACCGTTCAGATCGATGCGCACGGCACAAACGTCGACGCCGAAACCCTGCAGCAGATCGCGGCCACGATCGCCCCGGTCGGCGACGCCCGTTGGGCGCAGCTCGTGGCCGAAGTTCAGGCGCCCCCGCTGCCGCCCTCAACACCACCGACCACCACACCGCGGATCGCGATCGAGGACGAGGCGGCGATCGTCGCGGCTGCCACCACTGCTGTCGCGAGGTCCGAGTACCTCTCGTCGATCGGGTCAATGTCGTCGAGCGGTACGGCCCTGTTGCCGCACAATGGTCTGTTACTGGAATGCGCGATCGATGGGTTGCATAACGAGCGGAATGCCGCCCCGTTCGGTAGCGAGATTACGGGTTTGCATCGATAATTCGATGTCTGACGGCAAATGTCTCCGATATCTCCACGCTGGACTTGCGCGGCGGTATCGAACACATGTACGATACGACCATGTCGACGCCGAGCGGGTATCTCGAGCATGAGGCGCAGCTTGCGGACGCGGCCGGCGTGCTCAACGTGGCGCACGCCCGCGCTGTGGATGTTGCCTCCCGGGCGAAGCGTGACGGGGGTTGGGTGGGCGAGGGGATCCAGTCCTTGAACCATTGGTTGGTGATCCATCTCGGTGTCTCACGCGGGCGAGCACGGCAAATCGCCACGATCGCCGATCGTGTCGACGATTTCCCGTTGCTGATGGCGGCGTTCCGACGCGGCCAGCTGTCGATCGACCAGGTGTACGTGGTCGCTGCCACGGCACCGGGCTGGGCGGATCGGCATGTCAGCGAGTTCGCGCTGGTGGCAACAGTGCCGCAGCTGCAGCGCATGATCCGCGACGAGAACTTCGAAGGCGACCCCGACGACCCGCAACCAGCACCGACGCCGGGGACCGACTCGCTCGGTGTCAGCTGGGACGAGCACGGCCGGTTACGGCTGCCCGGTTCGCTCGACGCCGATCACGGCACGGTTGTCGAAGGCGCCATGAACGAGGCCCGCGAGGCGCTGTTCAACGCCGGCCACACCGATGTCACGTGGGCCGACGCGATCGCCGAGATCGCCGCCCGTTCACTGGCGACGGTCGCCGCCGATCGTCGTCAGCGGTTCCTGCCCCATGTTCACATCCACACCGACACCGGCGCCGCCCAGCTCACCAACGGCGTCAGTCTGCCGCCGTCGATCCGGGACTACTTGTTGTGTGACGCCGTGCTGCGCCCGGTGTGGGAACGCGACAACGTGGCCTACGGCGCCGGGCGCTCGCAGCGCAGCGTGCCCGACCGGCTGCGGCGCCTGATCGAACACCGAGACCAGGGCTGCCGTGTCCACGGCTGTGCGACACGGCATGTGCAGATCCACCACATCCGTCACTGGTCCGACGGCGGCGCCACCGAGTCCGCCAATCTGATCAGCCTCTGCCGGCATCACCACAAGCTGCACCACCTCGGCAAGCTCGGCATCGCCGGCAACGCCGACCTGCCGGGCGATGTCACCTTCACCGACGCCGGCGGCCGCCCGCTGGCCGAGCACGCACGCCCACGACCACCAAACGGTCCACCGCCCAAACCCGACGTCGCGTACCAGCACCCCAGCGGCGAGCGCCTCCAACCATGGTGGACCGGACTCGGCTGGGTCCACCCCAACGCACTCGCCAAACGCCGCCGCGAATCGATCGAGCGATCGGATGCGATTGGAGGTGTGCAGCCGATCGAGGTCGGGAGGCAACGAGCGAGCTAGACGCGCCCGCTCTTCGGCACGTCTGCTCCGTTAGCCAGCGACTCGGCCCACGGCACAGCGGGAAACGGCCGACAGCGAGAACGATCCGTCCGGTTCGCCGACGCGGCGATACAGGTCTCGTCGGAGACGCTGACGTTGGTCGTCCGGCAATGACATGGTGAAAGCGCCCGCCGGGCCAATTCCTGCCAGGAAGCCCGACCACAGTTCGTCGAAGTCCGCGTATCGCGTCTGCACCGTGAGCGAGGTCTCCTCGACCGACAGCAATCCGGCGCCCTCGAACAGCTCGACGATCTCACCCGGCCCGCCGAAACGGAGTGTGCGCGCCTCGTCCGGCGCGTTGGGGTTCAGCATCGATGCTGCGTCCCAGAAGTGACGCAACATCTCCATCCCGTTCGCGAAGTCCCACACGCAGGCGCCCACCACGCCGCCGGGTCGGACCCTTCTCGACATCTCCGCAGCGGCCGTGTGTGGATCGGACACGAAGTGGAGCACGAGTTGAGCCAGCGCGGCATCGAACCGGTCATCGTCGAAAGGGATCTGCTCGGCGCGCCCTAGTCGCACATCCACTCCGGGAAGGCGCTGCTTGCACTCTTCGACGAACGACGGGGACGGATCGCAGGCGGCGACCGCATCGGCACCGAGCCGATCGACGAGCACGCGGGTCAACGCCCCCGGCCCGCACCCGACGTCGAGCGCCGTCTGCCCAGCTGCGACACCTGCTGCGTCGGCGAACAGATCAGCAAGCGGGATCGAATAACGCCCCATGAAGACGTCGTACGCCGATCCCGAGGCTGCGAACGTCCTCGCACCTTCCACATCGTCCATGCGCAACTCCTTGCGTGGTAACAACCAGCAGACCGCCCGCAACCGTACGTGTACTCCGGCGACATTGGCGAGGGAGCTGGCCGTCTGCGCTGCCGCCTAACGCCGCGTCGTGCTACGGCGCGCTTGTTGGCGGTGGCGCCTGCAGCTCGGCGGCGATCTCGTCGTCGAGGCCTTGCACGAGATCTCGTATGTCTGCCGGTGGATTTGCCGCGAGGCAGGCCTCGACCCATGGCTGGGCGGCCTCTGCTTGTCGCAGGATGCGGAAGTTGACGATTCCGAGGAAGCACTTGGGGTCGGGGTAGGTCGGGTCGAGGTCCGTCGCCCGTCGCAGCGAATCGACCGCCGCGCTGAGCTGGGCGACAACCGAGTCGTCCGCGCCATCACCGCTGCTCGTCTCGCCACGCTGGACGGCGTCGAGCGCCAGCGTCCAGCCCCGGTAGGTCAACGCCTCGACGTTGTCGGGATCGTCCGCGAGCACCTGCGCGTACAGCTCGCTCGCCTCACCCGGCGACTGGAACTGGAGTGCACGGGCCTCTGCCATCAACTGCTGCTGTTGCGACCGCGGGTCGAGACCTGACAGCTGCTGGCCCGGGGTGCGCTCCGCCGACCATGTCGCCAGCGCCCACCAGATCGCGAACACGGCGACCACCAAGCCACCCGCGACCAGCCAGCGCCGCTTCCAGTTCGGGTTGGGCTTGGCCGGCATCGTGCTGCGACCCTCGTCGATCGCCCGTAGCGTCGCCGCCGCCCTCACCGTGTAGCTCTCCTTGAGCCCGTGATAGTCGACGTCGTCGACGTCTCCGACGGCGTGCTCGCGCTCGAGGTCGACGAGCGACCGCAGCAGGAACTTGCGTTCCTCGTCCAGCTCCGCCAGCTGGTCAGGGTTCATCGTCGACGCGGTCCTGCTCGAGTGCCGCGGCGACGAGTGCGTAGTCCTCCGCGGTCGGATCGCCGAGCGTCCGCGCGGACGCGTGCCAGCGACGGAAGGCAATGATCAAGCCGCCGACACCTGCCACGAACGCCGCCGCCGGCAATGCCCACGCCAGTGCCTCGACACCACTCGAGGTCGGCACGAGCAGCTCCTCGCCGTTGTAGCGGGTCACGATGGCGTCGATGATCTGCTGGTCCGACAGCTGCCCCTCCTCGACGCCCTGCCTGATCAGCTGGCGGATCTGCACGGACGCCGAGTTGCGCGACTCGTACACGCTCTCGCCCTGACAGACCGGGCAGGCGAGCCGCTTCTCGAGCGCGACGATCCGTTCGTCGGGGGTCTGCGGTCCGCTGTCACGACTGATGCCCACGGCGAGCAGGCCGACTACGACGAACACCAGCGCCAGCCACCCCGGCCAACGCTTGAGGTACACGTTGAGAGTCGATCCGCTCACTGCGCCGGCCCCCGCAGCTGGTTGATCAACGAGCCCAGTCCCTCGGCGGTGACCTCGGTGATGATCCGCGCCCGCACCACGCCCGAGGGATCGATGATCCACGTCTCCGGCACCAGGGTTACGCCGAACTGGTTGCTGAACTCGTAATCCGGGTCGTACACGACCGGCCAGCCGCCGCCCCGCTCGGTGAAGAACTCGTCGACCTGCTCGCGCGTGCTGTCGCGGACGATCGTGTAGAGCTCGGCGCCGTCGTTGCCGAGCGCGCGCTGCTGTTGGGTGAACTCGATCAACTCGGGGTGCTCGCGGACGCAGGGCACGCAGTTGTGCGTGAAGAAGTTGAGCACCACCCAGCTGCCCTTCCGACGCGAGAGCTCGAACGGCGACCCGTCGGCGAGCACGCCCTCGGAGTCGGGCGCCACGTTGCCGATCAGCGGCGAGGCGGCCGACTCCTGGCGGCCCTTGTCCGCGGTCAGCAGCACCACGAACAGTGCGAACACCACGACGGCGACGCCGCCGACGACATACGGCGCCACCCGGCGTGAGCGCCTGGTGCGCTCCGCGGGTTCGATCTCTGTCACGTCGTCGCGGAGGTCAGCCAACGGGGACCTCCTCGCGCTCGACCTCGGGCACCGGCGCAGAAACCGGATCGATCGGCCGCCGGCGGCGATTTCCGGGGAACGCCGCGAACAGCGTTCCCACCGCCATCATCAGCCCGCCGATCCAGAGCCACACGACGAGCGGCTTGAGGAACACCTCGAGCTGCACCTCGCTGGCACCGACCTCCGGCGGACGGTTGCCGGCGATCGTGAGATAGACGTCGCCGGTCGGGCCGGCGCGGACGCTCGGCGTGCCGATCGGGATGCCCATCCGGAGGTAGGTGGTGATGGCCGGCCCGTACACCTTGCCCTCGTCGAGCCGCACGTTGGCGCGCACGACGTTGGCGCGGTCGGTCTGCTCGGCGGTGACGTCGACGAGCTCGAACGTGTGACCTTCCCATGTGACCGCCTCACCGGCGCGGAGCGTGATCTCAGCCGATTTCGTGTAGGCGTTCGATGCCACAAGGGCGACGGCGACGACGATCACCCCGAGATGCACGATCATGCCGCCGTTGGCGCGCCCCATCAGGCCACGCCATCCCTGCCGCCGGGTCGCAAGCGCCAACTGGCGTAGTGCGGAGCCGGCAGCGAAGCCGGCCAATCCGAACGCGACCAGCGGCGCCCAGCCGTCGGCGCCGGCTGCCACCGCAACCGCCAGTACCAGCACGCCACACCACGCCGGCCAGAACAGGCGGTCGCGCAGCAGTTCCTGTGACGCCTTGCGCCACGGCAGAACGGGTGCCACTGCCATCAGGAACAGCAGGGCGATGCCGATCGGCAGCGACAGGCGATTGAAGTACGGCGCGCCCACCACGGTGCGTCGATCGTCGAGGGCCTCCATCACCAGTGGGAACACCGTGCCGAGCAGCACGACGAAGGCGAAGATCGCGAACACGACGTTGTTGGCCAGGAAGGCGCCCTCACGAGAGATCGGTGAGTCGATCACTCCCGGCGCTCGCAGCCGGTCGCCGCGCCAGGCGATCATCGCCAGCGACACGACGACGACGAGCGCGAGGAAACCGAGCAGATAGCCGTCGACCTCGCCGGCCGAGAAGGCGTGCACGCTGCCGATCACGCCTGATCGGGTGAGGAACGTGCCCAGGATCGTCAGCGCGAACGTGGCGATGAGCAGGCTCAGGTTCCAGACCCGCAACATGCCGCGTCGCTGCTGCACGAGTACGGAGTGGATGTATGCGGTCGCCGTCAGCCACGGCATCAGCGAGGCGTTCTCCACCGGGTCCCACGCCCACACACCCGACCACCCGAGCACCTCGTAGCTCCACCAGCCGCCGAGCAGGATGCCGATCGTGAGAAAGCCCCAAGCGAACAGCGCCCAGCGGCGGGTCTCGAGCAGCCAGCCCTCGCCGACGCGCCCGGTGATCAGCGCCGCCATCGCGAATGCGAACGGCACGGTGAAGCCGACGTACCCGAGGTAAAGGATCGGCGGGTGGAAAAGCACGAGCAGGTGGTTCTGGAGCAACGGGTTGGGCCCGGGTCCATCGGTGACCCCGGCCGCGCCGCCGGCGAAGGGGTCGGCCGGTCCGAAGCTCAGGATGGCGAAGAACGCCATCACGATGAACATCACGGCGAGCGCCCAGCCGACGAGCGGATCCTCGGTGCGCCGGCGGAAGCGCCACGCCACGGTCGCGGTGTAGCCGGCGAGGATCACCACCCAGAGCAGGATCGAGCCCTCGAGGGCCGACCACATCGCGGCGATGTTGTACAGCCGCGGGGTCGAGTTCGACCCCACCTGTTGCACGTAGGCGAGCGAGAAGTCACGCGTGATCAGCGCCCGCTGC